>DAORIL010000825.1:0-2841 GCA_035438525.1 Pyrinomonadaceae bacterium | reverse complement strand
TAAATCGGCGGAAGATACCAACCACTATAATTTGGAATAATACAAGCAATCAAGATCATTCCAATTGCAGAAATTTGGACAAAAGTGCTGATTTTACCCCAAATTGAAGGCTTAAATCCCCGAAAGTCGGTCATAATAAAAATTGCCATTGCTACGACAATAATCAAAACATCGCGCCCGATGACCGAAGCAGTGACCCAAAAGGGAACAGGAAAATGTTTATTCGATTCGGGTAAAACGTGAGGTAAAGTTAAGATAACAAATGCCGTTGTCATCAAAAGTTTATCGGCAATCGGGTCGAGAATCGTGCCCAGCGAAGAACTTTGATTAAACCGGCGAGCGACAAACCCGTCAATTCCGTCCGAAACTCCGGCAAAGAAAAAACTCAGCAATGCCCATTCATATTTTCCATAATACAAAAGGCTCGCAAATACAGGAATTAACGCCATCCGCATTAGCGTTAGCAGATTGGGTATGGTTAAAATTTTATCTGACATCAATTTTTTAAAGTGAAAGAGTGAAAAAGTTAAAAAGGAAAATGTAACGGTCTAAAGCCTAGAATTTGTGTTTAATATTCACCAAAAATCAGCTCTAATCGTTAAAATATAAATTAGAAATTTTTCACACTTTCACTTTTAACTTTTTCACTTTCAAATATTTGTTGCCCGCAATTCCAAAACCGAAATTTCCGGCGGACATTGGTAACGCATTGGAATCACAACGGTTCCGATTCCGCGGGTAATATAAATTTGTGTTTCTTTGCGGTAATGCAAACCGCTGGAAAATCTTCGGCGACGATTAGGAAATAAAAATTTTTCGCGCGGTTCACGAATTTTGACTTGACCGCCGTGGGTATGCCCGCTTAAAACCAAATCAATATCCCAATATGCCGCCCGACGCATTATTGCCGGATTATGCGCCAACAAAAGTTTCATTTCCTCATATCTTGAACCACGCAAAGATTGCCGGATATTACTTAACCCCTCGCCAAAATCATCAACACCGCACATCCAAAAAGAAGCATTTCGAGCAGAAAAACGAAAACCTTCATTTACAAGCATCTTGATATTATTGCGGCTAAATTCTCTGGTTACTAATTCCGCATCCGTCCAATGGTCGTGATTTCCCAAACAGGCAAATGTTCCAAATTCGCTTTTTAATTTACCTAAAATTTGTGCCACTGGAGCAATATATTCAGACTCATGAGAAATATTATCCCCGGTCAAAACGAACATATCGGGTTGTAAATCATTGGCAATAACGACAATTTGCTCAATAAACTTTTTACTGGTAAATGGACTATGATGAATGTCGGAAAGTTGCACAATCCGAAATCCATCCAGGGATTTTGGTAGCTTTTTGAGAAAGATCTTAACCTCTTCAATTTTAAAAGAATTAGCTTCAGCCAATGCTTCACGTGCTTTCTGTGAATGGTTACTCGCAAAAGTTAGTAAAGCACCATTAGAATTAACTACTGGACCAAATTTTCCATATAATTTTGCTCGGTGCTGTCCTAATCCTTTTATCATAATTCAACTCAGTGAATCTTAATTATAGTCTTTTAGAAAAGTAATAACAAGATTTTCAAAGTTTCCAAAAAAGAGGAACCAGCAAAATTGTAAAGATAAAAACGATGATGGTTAAAATTGAGCCTATTTTTACAAAATCAAAAAAACGATAGCGGCCTGGCGTATAAACTAAAACACAGGCAGGTTCGAGCGGAGTTAGAAACGAGCTTGAAGCCGCGTAAGTTATAGCTACGGCGAAAGTTCTTGGGTTTAAACCAAGTGCAATTGCCGTTTTTACAGCTACTGGTAAAACCACCAAAGCAGCAGCCTGATTTGACATTGGTTGTGTTAGGACCACTGTTAAAACGTAAAATCCTGCCAGAACTGCCGTCGGACCGAATCGTTCAAAATTATTTTTGATAAAATCAGCCAGGAAGACATCGGCATGAGTCTTTTCCATCGCGGTTCCGAAACTGATCATACAAGCGATTAGCACTAACAGACGGAAATCTATCAAAGAATAAAGTTCCGCATAACGAATAGTTTTAGTTGCTAAAAGCAACAAAACTCCCAATAAAACTGCAATGACCAAAGGAATTTCAACCGGTAGATAATATTTTGAAAGTGATAAAAGGATAAACAAACCAAAAGCCGCCAACGCCCATTGACGTTTTTCAGTTCGAAAACTTCCAGAGGAAACTTCCTCGAGCAAAAGCAATTCGCCATTTACAACTAACGGTTCAACCAAACGTCTTTTTCCCTGCACCAAAAGCACATCGCCGAACTTTAACGGTGTTGAACTTAGAGTTTCGATAATTGTTTCGCCGTGACGATTAATTGCTAAAACTGTCAGATCATAATTTTGCCTAAATCCGAGCGTTTTCAAAGATTGTCCAATAAAATTGGAATCCCGCATTATCAAAACTTCAAAAAGCTCGACTTCCCCGCTTTCTAAAACTTTATCGTTCAGGAGAAAATCGGATTTAATTTCTAAACCAATTTCAGTTTTAATTCTCAAAATGTCCGAAACTTTTCCTTCAACCACCAATAAATCGTTCATTTTGATTCTGGCAGTTGGAGTAGGGGCAATCCTCTCCTTGCCACGAATTATTCCGATAACACTTAAATCTAAGTCTTTATTGATATTGGACTCAGCAATTGTTTTATTAATAAACGGTGAATTGGGTAAAACCAAAACTTCGGAAACAAACTCCCGGATATGATATTGTTCGGTAAATGAATCCTCTCCTCCTCGTTTAGGCAACATCCTGATGCCAAACAAGAGCATATAAGCAATCCCAACAATGGCTACTGTAACTCCAACCGGAGTTAG
>DAORIL010000824.1:0-2844 GCA_035438525.1 Pyrinomonadaceae bacterium | reverse complement strand
TATCGAACCCAGTAAAATTTCTATCAATCAACTCGCGCCGCCCGTCTATCTGGAAGAAGTTTTAGTTGATAACCAGGATATTGGCAAATACGACAACGTCATTGAAATTCAGCCCGGTCAAAATAATCTGGAAATTCATTATACGGGACTCAGTTTTGTTAATTCTCCGATGGTCAAGTTTCGGTATCAGCTTGATGGTTTTGATGAGGATTGGAACGAGATCGGAACGCGTCGATTCGCCCTTTACAATAATCTGCCTCCGGGTGAATACACTTTTCAGGTTTTAGCCGCTAACCGCGATTCGGTTTGGAATCAGAAAGGTATTTCGATCAAAATCAATAAACTACCATTTTTCTATCAAACCTGGTGGTTTAAAGTGCTGTTGGTTTTGATTGCTACCGCCATTATTTGGTTAATTTTTTATGTTCGCTTTTCACATTTGAGGAAAATTGCTGAAACGACTCAAAATTTTTTGGAGCGTTTAATCGAATCACAGGAAGCAGAAAGAAAACGCATTGCTGTAGAATTGCACGACGGCATCGGGCAAAGTCTGGCGATTATTTCAAACCGGGCGGCAATGGGCAAAAGAAAGAAAGATGATCCCGAATTTGTTTTTAATGAATTTGAAGAAATTTCTCTTAATGCCAATGGAGCTTTGGACGAAGTTCATGAAATAACCAGCAATCTGCATCCGTATAATCTTGAACGAATGGGATTGACCAAAGCACTCCAAACAATGTTTTCCAGAATTTCAGGAGTGTTAAAACTTGATTTTGAAATAGATCCGGTTGACGATATTTTTCCAAAACTTACAGAAATAAATATATACCGGATAGTGCAGGAATGCTTAAATAACATCATCAAGCATTCTGAAAGTTCAACCGCCGCAGTCCGGGTCAAAAGAACTAGAAAAGAGGTTTTGATTACAATTACTGATAATGGCAAAGGGTTTGATCCCAATAAACTAAAAGGCAATGGACTCGGGTTGGTCGGATTAAATGAAAGGACAAAATTTATCGGCGGCAAATTAACAATTAAATCCGCTCCTGGAATGGGAACTGAAATTAAAATAAATCTGCCAATTGTTAAATTAAAATGAATTTATGAATGAAATAACCGTTATCATCGCCGATGACCATCCGATTGTCCGTCAGGGATTGCGGCAAACAATTGAACTCGAAGAAGATATAAAAATTGTTGCCGAAGCCGAAGACGGAAAACAGGCTTTGAAATTCATCAAAGAATTTCAACCGAAGATAGCGATTCTCGATATCAATATGCCCGAATTGGATGGTTTTGAAGTTGTTCGTGCAATGCAAGATTGTAATTTGGAAACTGAAATTATTTTTCTCACGATTCACCGGGATGAAATCAGATTTAATGAAGCAATAGATCTCGGTGCAAAAGGTTATATTTTAAAACAAAGTGCGGTTGAAAATATCATTGACGGCATCAGAACAGTTGCCAAAAGTGAGTATTACACCAGCCCCACATTGACAACATTTTTAATCAACCGAAACCAAAAATCGTTAAAATTAGCTGATCAAACCCAAAGATTTAAAAATTTAACCCTTTCTGAAACACGCATTTTACAAAAGATTGCCGATTATAAAAGCACCAGAGAAATTGCTGATGACCTTTTTATCAGTCCAACCACCGTTGAAAAACACCGCGCCAATATTTGCAGTAAATTAAATTTGAAAGGAAGTAATTCCTTGCTTAGATTTGCCGTCATGCACAGATCGGAACTGCTCTAAACAGGTATTTCGTAGTTCGTGGCTCGTAATTGGTAATTCTTTGACGAATTATGAATCACGAATTACCTGTTACGTCTCAAAAATACATACAACCAAGTATAAAAATACATAAAAACCTCAATATCTATTTAATCAAACTCCACTTAATATTTGATTTCAAGCAGTGGTTACTCTCCAACACTTTTTAGAAAGCAAATTTTTGATTTTGGGTATATTCCCGATTAAAACAGAGGAAAAATGAAAAAGAAAATAATGCAGCTCGTTTCGTTAATTGGTTTGGTTATTGCCTTGTTTGCCGTCACAACTCTCGCATCTCCGGTAACTTTAAAAATACAGACAGGCAATCCCACCGGCGCTGGGGGTTATGGCAGTTTTGTTAAAATCAAATTCCAGTTTGTTGACGACAACGGAAGAAGTGAGGAATGCGAAACAAATCTCAAGGATGCCGACCTTTCAAACAGTGCCCTCTCCGAGATCAAAGTTGGTATTAACTGCAACACCTATAACTTTCCTTATTTAAATAAAATCCAAATTAAAAATACTGCTTGGCAGGCTGATGGGGCTTGGTATTGCAATACAATCACAATCATATATAACGAAATCCCCCGGGAGAACAATCCTACTGTAGATTTTCAAATTAACAGGTGGTTTGAGGGCACGTTGAACGGTAATGATTCCGCTATGTCTGGTGTTTTTTATAATACCCGTAAACAAAGACCTAAACCGACACCCAAGCCAATCGAACTAACATCCAGTGCAGATACACCTTCAGCCAATCCTTCCGGTTGGACAGAGTGTGCTGTCGAGGGAGAACAATCAATTTGTTCTTATGAGGGAGTAAAATTAGTAAGTTATGGGGCAGAAGGCAAATGGATTCAGAATTTATTACCCGGGTCAATTGAATGTAAAAATAATACATTTGGAGATCCGGCTCCCAACATTCTTAAAAAGTGTTATCTGCAATCAGTTAAACCACAACCGACACCTCAACCAATAACGCAGCCGACACCGCAGCCTAAACCTCAACCAACACCTCAACCCACGCCTCAACCTATTCCGGGAGAAGTTATCCTCGGTCCCCTTGAAG
>DAORIL010000823.1:0-2851 GCA_035438525.1 Pyrinomonadaceae bacterium | reverse complement strand
GAAATCTGGGTGATAAGAGATTGGGTGTAGGCTAAGAGGATTTTTTGAAAGATCCCGCCGCGGGCAAATTCTTGCCGGAGATGACGAGCTTTCATCCGAACCGCCTTTCCCGCACTTTGAACCACGGCTCTATTTGGAGTCGTTTCGCCGCCCATAAAAAGCGCGATCCCGATCAATCCATTGTTTCCGGCAATTCCGATTTCGGCAGTAGCTCCATTTTCCATTATGTAAAGCAGCGAGATGATCGCGGTGGTCGGAAAATAAATATGCGTCATCTTATCGCCTGATTCGTAGAGAACTTTGCCAAGGGTGAGAGAGACGGGTTCTAAATATTTGGTGAGTTGATTAAACTCTTCGGCTGGCAATGAAGCCAGAAGATGAATCAAAAGTGCTTCATTGATTTGATTGCCAAGTGACATATTTCTATTGGAGCGAAAGATCCGCGATATTTTTGTTCTTAAAATTCCAATAACTAGTTTAAAGCATAAATAATCTTTCTAATGTGCGGTTCCACACATAAGAAAGATTGTTTATATGGGTGTTTGCACACAGACAGACTGTTTTTAACTGTGTAAATTTTATACAAATTTATAAAAATAACTGTTAGTTAAAACAGATCAAAAGAACAAGGGTAGTTTCGGTAAGCAGTATTTCTAAAGTATTTTAGGGAAACCGTTCAAAAAAAATGAGAAAAACCATGACCAACTCTGACCATTTCCGTGTTCTCTATGCCGATGATAATGAGGATGCCCGGGAGATGGTAAAAGTGATGCTCGAACTGGAAAATATTGAAATTATTGTTGTTGGAACAGTTGAAGACGCCTGGCAAATAGCGCGAACCGAGGAGTTTGATCTATATCTTTTGGATTCCCGTTTTCCGGATGGGAGCGGACTGGATCTGTGCCGTCAAGTGCGGGAAAACACTCCCCGGAGCCTGATTGTTTTTTATAGTGCGAATGCATACGAAACTGACCGGCAAGAGGGGATGGAGGCAGGAGCTGATATTTACCTGACCAAGCCTTATCCGGGAGACCTTGCCAAAACAATTTTAGAAACGATTTTATTGTCTAAAAAGGCGTTTGGGGGAAGCTCCGAAAAATCATTTTTGCAGCAAACAAAGGCTTGTGAGTCAGAAATAATTACGCTATAAGTTTTAAGGTAAATCTGAAAAAGTAAAAATTAAATCTTTATCCGTTGAAGTTGTTAAACATTTTATCAAATGACCATCAAATAAAAATCAGAGGCTTGGAACCATCGATCCTAAACCTTTGTCTTTGAAAAGGAGCGCGTTATGATACGTTTCTTTCTTTTACTATAACGCTTTCCGGTTCGGGGAATTTATCCAGTTTGACGAGCCTCGAATTTTTATCGAAGATCTTATACTTTTTTGCTGCAATTATTTCTACTGCCAGTTTGATGAATTTATCTTCCAAAAGTTGATTCATAGGTGACCAGTCCACCATTTTCACACCATCTTTTAAAATCAACAAAAAAGGATTTGAAAATTATCTTTCCAAATCCTTGATTTTGTTTCGATTATTAAATCGGGATGGCGAGATTCGAACTCACGACCTTTCGCACCCCAAGCGAACGCGCTACCAGGCTGCGCTACATCCCGTCAAAGCGAACTATTAGAGTAGAAATCATTTTGGCTTTTGTCAAATCAAACAAAAAAACTAAGCCAAATTTTTTTTGACTTAGTTTTTTATTTTTAATTTGTTTAAATTCAATATTTTCTTAAACGAAACTGTTCATCGTTTGATTTACTCTTTCTAACCATTTCGCTCAATTCCAATAATTGAGAGGCCAATGATTTTAAAGCTTCGCGCCGTTCCGAATTCATTGGTAAAGACTCTTCGGGTTCCTCCAAAATCATTTCCGTTTCGTCAAAATCTTCCTCATACATCGGATCGTCTTCAAAATCTTCCTCCGAAGGTTGAATAGTTGGAACGGGCTGCAAAATAGTTTCACGTTGAATGGGCTCAGGGTGAACAATCTTTAAACGACTTTGTTCACGTAATTCGCTCTGTAATTTTTTCTTTGCTCCCGCGATCGTGAAAAGCTCATCATAAAGCAATTCTTTGATCCTTAAAGCAATTTCGACATCGCGTCGGCGGTAAGTCCTTTGTCCTGAGCGGTTTTTCTGCGGAGAGAGCATTGAAAATTCTGTTTCCCAATAGCGCAAAACGTGAGCTTGCACCCCAACTAAATCGCAAACTTCACCAATTTTGAAAAAAATCTTCTCAGGAATAACTGTGGCAGGATAACCCATAATGACCTCAAAATAATAAATTTGACAAACTTTCCCAAAGGCATTTTATTCTTAACTACAAACCGTGTCAATACAATTGTTTAAAGAAGACATGTTTAAAAGTAACAGATATTTATCAGGCAGGTGAAAAATATGTTTTGTGGCACAGTCATTGCTTAAACATTGCATTGGAGAGATATTTCCAAAGATAAAAGTCTTTGAAATTCTTTGTCTTAGATTCAAAATTGAAATTTTTTATTCATTTCGACAGGTTTTTCTGCCATAACTTGTCAAGTTGATGTGCCAAAAAGTGTCATTTTGTAAAGTAATTTCATAAAATACGAGGTCCAAAGAAATGAAATTTAAAAATCAAAAAGGATTTTCTTTAATTGAATTGTTGGTTGTAGTGGCTATTGCAGGAATAATTGCCACTATTGTTGTTCCTTATTTGAGAAAGGCTATCGCAGCAGCCGAGAATGGTTCGATTTTCGCAGTTACCCGATTAATTGCTCAAGAACAAGTGGCTTATTTTAGCCAAAACTCAAGATATGCCAGATTGGATGAAATTAATCAACTTCGCAATAACGGACTAGGAACAAC
>DAORIL010000822.1:0-2854 GCA_035438525.1 Pyrinomonadaceae bacterium | reverse complement strand
TTTCCTTCAGATGATTTGCCTAAAACTTGGCGGGTTTGGCTATCTTCAATTCCGTGCGAAACCGAGTTTCTGACCAGATGCAGTAACGGATCAAGCATTCGCTCCACCAAAAACTTGTCAATTTCGGTATTTTCTCCTTTAATGTTAAGCCGGATTTGATTACCTGTTTCTCTGGCTAAGTCACGAATGGCAAATTGCATCCGTTCAAATACTTCGCCAATGGGAATCATTCGCACCCTCATTACCCCATCCCGTAAATTGCGAAGCTGTTTTTCAATTAAATGATTGATTTCCTGCAAATTTCGCCACTGTCCGGAAGGTAACCCGTTTTCTATTTGCTTGAGCTGGTCCGTGAGTTTAGCTCGACTGATGACTAGTTCACCAACCATTAACATCAATTCATCCAGTCTGGATAAATCAACTCTAACAAGGTTTGATTGACCTAATAAACCCAATTTCTGAATATCTAAAGGTTTTTTTTCCTTTATTTCCTGAATCTCTTGTTCAGGATTTTCGACCTTCTTAAAAATTAAACCGTCTGTTTCCCAAGGAATAAAAATAGTTTCATCCGATTGGGTTTCTACAATAAATTCAAAGGCGATTTTGCCGCCGGACTTAACTGACGGAGTAGATTTTTGAATGACACCGATCGTTTGTAAGCGCTCACGCACAATATTGACATTAATTCCGCGTTCAGCTAATTCGGGCGCAGGAGCGAAGGTAAAGAGATAAAACGAATTAGACGAGGAAAGCAGGGTAGTTTCTGATAATTTTATCGGTGCCGAAGAATCAATTTCATTAATTTTTTTATTTTGAGTTAAAGATTTGAGCAAATTTACTTCTAACTCAATTGGCGGAATTTCTTCATCCGTTCGTCGGGCAACTATGATCTGCTCAAGTTTTTTGGTGCTTTCAATTAAAGTGACTAATCCTTCATTGGTCAACTGAGTTAATCCATCCCGCAAAAGGCGCAAATAGTCTTCCATATAATGCGCCAGCGTTTCGGCAGCCGAAACATTCGCCATGGCTGAAATACCTTTAATTGTGTGAAAACTGCGGAAAAGCTCATTAAAAATACTCGTTTCAATTTTTTTTCCTAAATCAAGTGTATCTTCAAACACGAGCAAATTTCGTTTGATAAGGATCAAATGCTCGTCTGATTCGGCAAAATAATCGTCGAGAAATTGCTCAAAAAAATTTGCGTTAAATTCACGCTCAGACATAAAGTAAGTTATTTTCGGTTTAGTTCAATGCCAGTAATTTACGGGCTTGATCCACAATTTCTTCAGGAGTAAAGGGTTTTGTAAGATACACGTCTGCACCTGCATTTAAGGCCTGGTTACGGCTGATGCTGTCTCCCCTGGTTGTAACCACGCAAATCGGAAGGTCTTTATAAACTTGTTGTCCACGAACAAATTCAATTACTTCGATCCCATGAATATCAGGCATGTTTAGATCCAAAAACAACATATCCACCGGAGCGAGAGTGAGCCGTTCAATTGCCTCCAAACCATTACTCGATTCGAAAACTTCGAGATCATTCAGCGAACGCAATGATGTAATCATCATTCGGCGAATCGTCGGCGAATCATCTACTACCAAAATCCTTTTCATGATTATCGTAATTGCAAAATTTGGGGAACTTTCAATTTTAGATAATAGAATTGTAGCAGTTTGACTTCCCTTCAACAATGCTAATAATCAATTAGCCTAAGTTAAAGGCTTCCGTTCTAACCTCCAAAATGAATTATTAATTCAATTGCGGGCTAAGAATTATCCCTTTTGAGAATTTGGCGATAAAAGAAATAAAGGGACGTTTTTATCTGGTTTTAGTTCTACAGGAATTTTATGTGTTAAAAAAACGTAAAGAAATTGGAGGTTTACGATAAGCAGCAAATCCGATTGTTGATCGTCACGGAAAAATGATTATAAATCTTCTTTTTGTCGGAAACCAGTCGGAATCATATATTTAAAGTAGCGCGATGGAACTGAATCTAACAGATGATTAACTAATCAAATACAATCTTTGGCGATTATGTAAATTGTTTGACTTTAGATTGTCCGAAATAAATTGAAAGAAATTTTCTTCGTAAATTCTGCAAAAAAAATTTAGTAATAACTAATAATCCCTTGAGTAAAAAAATCAAAAATTAAATATTTCACTCATTTTAGTTAGGTTTTTACATTTTCCTCATAATTCAAGAAATTAACTGCATTTTGCTCCAGATTTTCTCGCCCGTGGTCATATCTCATGACAGTTTTCGGGTCTTTATGTCCGGTCATCATTTGCACTTGGCGGTAAGTTAAACCTTGGTCTAAGGCTTTGGTGATGGCTGTCCGCCGTAAATCGTGTGGCGAAATTTTACCGATTCCTCCGAAATCTCCCCATTTTTTGACAATATTCCAAGCCATTTGTTTAGACAATGGTTTATCAAAAATAAGGGTCCGATAGTTGGTTAAAGGCTGAAAGATAAAAGCTTCATTACCGTCACTTTTCAGAAGATTCCGCCTCTCCCTATCCAACTTCAGATAATTTTCAATTGCTTTTTTGACTTCCGGCGGCAATGGAATCGCTCTTTCCCGTCCGCCTTTGACCTTGAATTTCAGAATCCATCTGCCGTGACTCCATTTGATCGAAGAAACTCGCAAGGAACAAGCTTCGCTAACCCGCAGACTTGTCCGCAACATCAGCAAAATTAGTGCATAATCCCTTGCTCCTTCTGATTTTGATTGGTCGGGACCGGAAAGAACATAGGCAACTTCTTTATTAGTTAAGGCACGTCCACGTAAATCTTCTGATTGAACTGGCGGACGCACGAGTTTAGTCAGGGCAGGATTATTTTGGACGATTCCG
>DAORIL010000821.1:0-2855 GCA_035438525.1 Pyrinomonadaceae bacterium | reverse complement strand
AAGATCTTCATAATCGTGGACTTGATATCCTAAATCTTCAATATGTTCAGTTAATTTTCGCCCACGAACATTTGCTTGTCTGATCGTTCTGGTTCCAAGCCCACTTCCACGTTTTCCTGCTCCGAAGCCAAGCGGAATCCCAATAATTGCTACTTTTTTCCCTTTTCCCGGATAATCTCGGTCAAACATAAATTGTATTTAGCTTTATAATCAGTCCTTAAATCTCACCGAACCCATTTTCGATCAAATCAACGATGGCATTTAAAGCCTCTAATTCATCAACTCCCTCAATCATTAATTGTAAACCAGTCCCCTTAGAAGCCGCTAAGGTCAAAACACTTAAAATTGATTTGGCATCTGCCACAACTGTATTATCCTGACGAATTAATTGAATTTTACTTTGAAATTTTCCGGACATTTTAACAAGCTGAGCGGCGGCACGGGCATGAAGACCTAAAGGATTTATAATTTTTACGTTAGTTTCTATCATTTTGCCAATTTTTGGGGGACGAGCAATTCACTGGCACGATAAATAGCTGTTTTACCTTGATCTTCAATTTCCTTTGCCATTTCAATTAAGGAGGTTTCTTTTCTTTGCGACGCCAATTTAATAACCATCGGAAGATTAACTCCGGTCACAATCTCAACTTGATTTTCAGCAATAAACATCGCAGAAATATTGGTCGGAGTGCCACCAAACATATCAGTTAAAATAATAACTCCATTACCCTTTGAAACACTTTTTATAGCTTTTGCTATCTCATCTTTGGCAGATTCGACATTATCATTCCAGCCAATTGAAACAGCCGCAATATGTTTTAATTCCCCAACAACCGTTTCTGCCGCCGCCAATAATTCAGTTGCTAATCGCCCGTGCGAAACAATCACACCGCCTATTTTTTTAACTTCGGACATAATTTAATTTTTATTTTTGAACGTCACGATGTAAAACCGAAACATCGAACTTTGCCATTTTCAGATATTTACCAAGACTATTAGCGATAAAAACTGATCTGTGCCGCCCTCCGGTGCAACCTATTCCAATGGTTAAATATGATTTTCCTTCGCGTTTATACAAGGGCAATAAATAGCTGATCAAATCCGCAAACCGTTTGTAAGTCTCCATTACCTCAGCCTCATTTTCTAGAAATTTTATGACTTTTTTGTCACTTCCGGGCAATTGCTTTAATTCAGGAACAAAATACGGGTTGGGAAGATGTCGAACATCAAAAAGAAGATCAGCCTGTGGAGGGACACCATATTTATGACCAAAACTAATAATAGAAACGTGCAAAGGTGTCCCTTCATCTTTGTTCCCAAATTTCTGCACCAGCAGCCGACGCAAAGTGTGGACCGTTTCTGATGACGTATCAATTATTAAATCTGCCGTTTCCCGAACATTTTGCATTGCTTTGCGCTCGGCTCTAATAGCCGCCAAAAGTCCTTTGCCGGAATCCGCCGGATGCGGTCGCCTGGTTTCACTAAATCTTCTTTGTAAAACTTCATCTTTTGCTTCAAAAAATAAGACAAAAGGGTGAAGTTTTTTTCTGGAAAGTTTTTTTAATTCCTCATTAAAAGCTGAAAGGAAATGCCGTTCCCGAATGTCTATAACTAAAGCAGCTTTTTCGATCGCAGTTATTTCTTCATCATTTGGCAAAAGTAACCGTCCAAAAGCAGAAAGTAAAGTTACGGGCAAATTATCAACACAAAAATAACCTAAATCCTCAAAGGCATTGGTTGCCGAGGACATACCGGAACCGCTTAACCCTGTTATAATGAGAAAGTTAGGAATGTTTTGGATATTTTCTTTTTTTGCTTTTGGCATTTTAGTTTTTGGTGTTTGCAATAAGAATTTTGGTGTGTTTTTCGATTAAATCCTGAGCAGCATCATAACCATTCAATCTCAACAGATGCAATCTGATTGCTGTTTCGACCAAAGTTGAAGTATTTCTCCCCGGACTGACAGGTAACACGAATTTGGTAATTTTTACGCCAAAAATATCTTCTTCAACGGTTTCTAATCCGAGACGATCAATTTCCTGAAACTCATCCCATTTTTTTAATTCAACACATAAATCTATGTTTTTATGGCGGCTAATTGCCGAAACTCCATATAAATCCCGAACATTTATAATTCCGAGTCCACGAATTTCAAGTAACTCTTTGGTCAATTCCGGTGCAGTTCCCTCCAATTTTTCTCCAATCCTTTTTATCTGAACTGCATCATCCGAAATTAGTTGATGTCCGCGCATAATCAAATCCAATGCACATTCCGATTTTCCAATGCCGGAATCTCCAAGCAATAACACACCTAAACTGTGAATTCCAAGCATAACGCCGTGAAGAGTTATTTGAGGGGCTAGGGCTTCTTGCAAAAAATTTGAAACGATGCCGATTGCAATGGAACTAACTTTTGAAGTTTTTATTATCGGAAGTCCTTTTGCGTTTGCTATTTCCAACAATTCATCAGGAGGAGCTAGGTTTTTTGTAATCAAAACACAACAAATTTTTTCTAAATCCAAATTATTTATTGCATCAATTCGTTTCTTTGATTCTAATTGAGTTAAATACGAAATCTCACTTTGACCAACCATTTGCACTCTTCCGGCGTGGATGTAATGAGCGAACCCGGCAAGTGCAAGTCCTAATTTTTGGACACGATTAGAGGTTATTTCCCTTATTTGCAGACCTTTAGCTCCTGCTATAACTTCTAAATGAAGTTCAGCAGGAGCTTTTTGAATAAAGTTTTTCACCGAAATTTTCGGTGTCTCATTTTTGGAAATTGACTGCATTTTATAATTCTATGGCTGAATTAATCCGTAATTTTTATCCTTCCTTTTATAAAGAACTGAAAT
>DAORIL010000820.1:0-2864 GCA_035438525.1 Pyrinomonadaceae bacterium | reverse complement strand
AGGCCCTTTGTGACGGCGCACAGGCTTTGACTTTGGCTCAATATACAGAGTTGGTTGGGCAAATGAAGGCGATTTACGAAGTTGTTAATCACGAAAAAATGGTATTGGCAACGGTTTAAATTGAAAAAGGTTACGTCCGAAAACGTAACCTTTGCCTTTTGCCTTCATTGCTAAAACTATTTTACAAATCTGAGTTTCAGAAAACCGTAAAATTGGAAATAACAACTCATCATTGCTGTTACAATCAATAAAGTCATCGGTAAAAACCGGAAGGTTTCCGGCAGAATTACACCTAAACTTTGTTTGAATGCCACGCCAAGTAAAATTGCTAATCCCGCAATTAAGCTTCTTCCAACAAGCCAACTCCCGAATTTCGGCTTATTGTTCATTGGTAGAAAATACGGCAAAACAGCGATTGATGCTAACGTAATTGCCAGAAAAACCGTGTCTAACCTAAATGATGTCAAAGTTTGTCCAAATTCGATCGCTAAAAAGAATAGGACAAATGTGGTATCAACTGTGAAATTATCTTCACTAACATTTTCTACTTTTGTTGCTCTGACTTGCGAAATAGTTTTCATATTTTTGCCTTCTAAGAATCCGTCTAAATACTTAAACTACAAAATAGACGTTTTTGTTCCAACTTTTTTGCCTTATTTCTTCGGCGTGCTGAATTGTTGATAAGCGACACGGAAAAGTTCCGATAAAGCCTTGGCCGTTTCCGGCGATAAATTCTTATCAGCTCTTAAATGTGCTTCGACAATTTCAGGAGTTGCTTCGTGCGGATAATAAATCACCGGCTCGACGTTTTCGCCTTCGCTTTGTTTTTTCATTACCCGATCAACTGGCATATCCAACCAACTGGTTAAACGTGCGATGTTATCGGCATCAGGTTTGCCCGTCCCATTTTCAATTCTTGAGAGGGTTGAAGCCGAAACATTAGTCACGTCCGCTACGTCTCGTAAACTCAATCCGAGCTCTTCGCGACGGCGTTTAATTGCCCGTCCCAGCTCCATTGTGTTTATTAAACTTTCGTTTTTAAATCCCATATTCTTTCTCCACCTATTAAAAGAATTAAATGCTCTTGTTGCATTTACTTTAATTCTGTTGCAAGCATAGCACAAGAAAAATTTATATGCAACACCTTGTTTCATACTTGCAACTAAAAAAATCTTATGATACGATGTTTCACAGATGAAACTACTTTGGTTTTTATCTATTGAAATAGAAGGAAAGTTTGGGGAGTTATGAAAGTAACTAATTCCAAAGGAGGTAATAAATGACAGCAATTGCAGTAGAAAACAATTCAATGGAAAAACGGGAAAAACGTGCTATGTCTATCGCGGCAATGGGTTTAGTTAATCGTGAGGGCGATAAATTTATGGTTTCAACACCTTCCCTCCGCGGCAAACAAACTTCGTATGAAGTGCGCCGGGATACACTAGGAAAAATACGTTGTAACTGCCTCGAATTTGAAGAAATGGCTGTCGAAGATGCAAATTTTCGTTGCGAACATATTTTCGCAGTGAAATTTGCGTTGGCACAGAAAAACTCTGAGCCGGTGACAAAACAAAAAGTTGGTAAACAAACCGAATCTGAGTCAAGCACGTCCAAACTTGGCGAACAGAAGGAGAACGAAACTTCAGTCGAGGTTTTGGCAAACGGACAAGCCGAAACCGTAAAAGATGAGAAAAGTTCACTTACGGAAACACAAGGAGAAACTATAATGAACACAAAAAATTTACAAGATACAACTTTTATAACTGCTGAAGAAGCAGAATTTATTGAAACTCGAAACAACGTCGTGCAGATGAATTTTGCCAGCACACTCCGTAATTTGCACCAAAATATCAATCCTGAATTGGTCAAACAACGTGATGGTTGGAAAGATCGCAGCGGAAATGTTCACAAAATTGATTATGTTGAATGGCACACCGTAGCTGATATTCTCGACGAAAAGGCTCCGAATTGGACACACACTGTTAAAGATGTTCGCCAAATCGGCAGTATTGTGACCGTGACAGTTGCAATTACGATTGACGGAATTACCCGTGAAGGATTGGGAACAGGTTATGCCGACAGCGAAATGGGAATTAAAAAAGCTGAGCATGATGCTTTGAAACGTGCCGCGGTTAAATTCGGAATCGCCCGCGAACTTTACAAAAGAGAATCTGATGTAATAGAACGGGAAGGTGCAGTGCCTCCGAGTTCTAATAACGATGGCGGGTTCCCAGCAAACCCTGTAGCAACCTCTCTTATGGATTTAGTAACGGCGAAACAATTAGGAATGATCCGGGCAATTTCGCGTGAAAAGGGAATCGAAGCAGACGAAGAATGCCAAACGGTTTTGAGTTGTAAAACTGATGAACTTTCTAAAAAAGCAGCATCAGCATTCATTCAACATTTGCAAGATTTACAACGTCAACAAGAAGTCGCATTAAATCAACCGTTAAGAAAAGTGGGTTAGTGGTCAGTGATTGGTGGTCAGTAATCAGAAAATAAATAATCTGATTACTGGCTACAAACCACCGACCACTTCCCTACAAAATTGAGTTGCGGCAACACCGTCCGCTTTCTCCGCAAAGCCAGCATTACCTCATCGCTGCAACTCAATCCCTTTCCTGATTTTGAATTAGGAATTTTGGAGTAAATTTCACTTTTGAAATTTTTGATAACGTGATATTCTTTCGGCAGTTAGTTCAAAATTATTGACTGATAGCCCCCGCTAGTTTTTCTAAATTTATACAAGGGAGAAGGAATACACAAAATGGCAGGAAAATTTGAGATTAAACAATCGGCAAATGGTAAATTTCATTTCAACTTAAAAGCAGGCAACGGACAAATTATTTTGTCCTCGGAAATGT
>DAORIL010000819.1:0-2866 GCA_035438525.1 Pyrinomonadaceae bacterium | reverse complement strand
GGCTCAAAAAATCTAAATATTTCTTCCATTTTGTTTTAAGCCTGCTTTAATAAGTATTCAACAACAGATTTCCAATCCGGGAACTTTTTAGTCCCAAAGTGAATATGTTCACCTTCAAATTTATCGGCCCCATTCTTGGTCCGGTCATCAATCAAAAAATCCCCTTTGTTTAGATTTTTATGATGAGAGAGAATCAGACGTTTATAAGGCGGGGCTTCATTGTTTTCTCCTAAATACTTTTGCACCCATTCGAGTTTATGCTGCCAGGCAGATGGATTATGCCAGGGTGAAGTAGATAAAATATAAACATCAAAATGTTTGGCTAAGATATGGAAACTTTCAATCGCATCAGGGATCGGACGCATTAAGCTGAAAATGTTAGGACATTCATCATAGTTACCTTCATATTTAATTTTGTCTTCTTCGCTGATAGATTCTATTCCGTGAGGAAAATCAACCAACACATTATCCATATCGACATAAACGATTTTCTTAGGTTTTGAATTTTCTGTTTTCATAATATTTCTTAAAAGTCGAAAAAAATTCCCATAAAAAACACAAAAAAAGGGCTTAACACTTACACCTCAAACTGGTCACCAACCAGTTCAGATTTTGCGTTAAGCCTCTCAAATTTCAGATTACTAAAATCCAAAGTAGAACTCAATTATAAAACTCAGTAATTATTCTCAATCCCCAAAACAAATGTTCAGGAAAACCATCAATTAACGTTTTTCCAGATAAGGAATAAAATCTGTCGCAATTCTTGCCACGGTCTTCTGATCAAGCACTTTTGTTTTGGCTTCATTAGGTTTCTTCTCTGAAAATATTTCCAAAGTTACTTTGCCGCAAGAAGGATTGATAGCATCTGCCGGATAGGAATAAAACCCTTCATAGGCAGCATCATTAATGGAGACCAAATAATTATTCTCATTTAGAAGATGGGCAATTTTCGCCGGATGGATCGGCTCGACTTCCTTCTCACCACAGAGCAAACGCATGCGATAAAAATCAGTTTTAAACCGAAGTCTGGCAGGTAGACGAATGCCATAATTGGCTGCCATTCCGCGTCCAACAGCCCCCCAAAATGATTCCGCCAACTCAGGTGTTGCCCGGATTTGCAAAATAGGTTTGTAGTCCCCTGTATACTCCCGCCAACCGCGAATATTTTCAAACGGACGAAAGGTTCCTTGGACTGCTCCTTCTTTATTATTACGTTTTTCGCGGGTTTTAGCTGCCTCTCTTTCCGCTTCCGTTTCCATCCGATATTTTAAGGTCGGGGTCATGAAAGTTACGGTAAAATCACCAATATCTGTTATATATCGGGAAGTATCGAATTTTTTAGCGACTGCAACTTCTTTGATAGCTTCGATCGGGAAAATATCAGTTGGATCAACTGCTAATAATTTACCTGAAGGTTTGGCAGAACCCTCCATTTTCTTTCGGGCTTCGTCAATGATCGGCAATGCCTGTTCAATTCGGACTATACCTGATACGCCGGGACCGCTTGAATCCGGATCACCAAAAGTTGTGATCCCTACCACTTCGCCGATAGAATTAAAGAGTGCGCCGCCTGAGTTTCCGTGATTGATGTTAATATCGGAAAGTATTGCTTTTTCTTCAATTTTACTGGCAATTCCGGTCGTGATGATCTTCTTTTGATTAAGGGGGCTGCCAATTGTAAAAACCCGTTCGCCCTCAGTAATTGCAGGTTCAGCCGCGTCAGATCTGGCAATTGGTGCAACGGTCGCATCCGGCAAAGTCTCCAAATTTACCCATAAAACTGCCACATCTTTTTCAGGACTTGATGCCAATAGAACTGCCGGAACTTTTCTTTTTTCGTCAAATTGAGCAGCAATATATTGTGATGGTCCAACCACATGCTGATTGGTTAAAATCAAGCCTTCTTTATCAATTATAAATCCGGTTCCGTGACCGAATTCACTCCAGACAGTAACTACACTTGACTTTAATCGGTTAAAATTGGAGGTCAGTTCGTCCTTTATTCGTGCCGGTTTCGTTTCACCGGGCTGCAAAATAGCTAAAATTACTGCATCAGAAACGCCTTCTTTTTTAAGCTCAAGCAGGGCGGCGGGAGAAGTATCAAAGTTTACGCCGGAAGTTTTCATCTTGGCTAAGATTATAGTTTCAGGCAGACCGGATTTTGTCATTTCAATCAGGTCTTTATTGGTTAATTTCTCCTGCTTTATTTCCTGCGCAAAAATTGCCGGATAATAAGAAGGAGTTGAGAAAAAAAGGGTTGCCGTTAAGGCAAAAAGAATAAGGTTTTTCATAGTTTTAAGAGTTTTTTCGGATCGCTTCCAAATACGCAATCGGAAATGGTTAGGTATTGATTAACGGCGACCTTTCATATTTATTTGATATGAAAGTCGCCTAGGTTACACGCTCCCGAGATTACTCATCGAGCACGTTATTGAGCTTGCTTGTCAGAATATGAAATTGACAGCTATAAATTTTTATCCTTTTGGAAATACTGTCAGGTGTGAAACGTTATCATCAACGAGTTTCCATGCCCCCTGGATCTTTTCTGCTTCAAATCGCATCTCGGTTCCTTTGCCGATTGAATCAAACTGCTCGTGATCGGCATCCGCGATTTGTTTAATGACATCTTCAGCCTCGAGCGAGGAAAAATTAACGCCGCTGTCGAGTGCATCCAGATAATATCCGCGCAGCAGTTTTTTCATTTGTTTTTCGCAAAGTTTGGTTGAACCGAAAATATCGCCCCCGGCAAACTCACCTTTGATAAAGGCAAGGAAACCGATCTGTTTTTCCTGATAAGGAATATCTTCAAACAAATCTTTTTCAACTTCAGGGGTCACAAGGCTATATAAAATATCGCTCGCTGCTT
>DAORIL010000818.1:0-2875 GCA_035438525.1 Pyrinomonadaceae bacterium | reverse complement strand
GAATAGCAATAAAAAAAACAGAGTTAAATTGTTGTAAAAATCTAACTCTGTGATCCAATTTGCCTAAAAATTAAATTAACTGTTGGCCCTGATTATATCTTCGAGCTTATTCGGTTCAAAAATGATGTTTAGGTCACTTCCCGACCAAGTTTCCATTGCTTCTATTGGTTGCCCGCCGACAGGTTCAACGGAATAAACGGTTTCGAGCCCGCGTTTTTCAAACCCATTTTCAGTTTTGAAAAACCTGGCACTGACATAAAGCGCATCGGACAATTTTTTGATTGATTCGATAAACTCAGCCGGCAAACCCGTTGTTTCCAACGCTAGTTTACGGAAGTTAACAAATCTTCTTAAAACTTCCAATGAACATTCGTTTTTGATCTCGTCAAAAAACAAATTGCGGATCGCTTCGGCAAAAATCGCGGTTGCAGTTAAAAAACAAACTGCACCTTGACCTTCGGTGGTTCTTCCGCGACTTGGGGTTGAAGTGTAATAAACACCAAAAGGTGAAACCTTGCCCACTTCGGCAAATCCGCCCCACCGCAGACCGACATTCGGCATCCCGGTCAGAGTGATACTCAGGTTCGCGTCCATAAAAGTATTTGCATTAAATACTTCGTCATAGACGAAATCCACTGCAACACCGTTTTTCCCGACATGAAACAGCCGCCAACATTCGGGTCGGAACATATAAATTCCATCCGCCAAAACAATCGAAACATTCCGTTCACGCCGAAACATTGCACTTTGGTTGGAAAAGTAATCATCTTCAAATGATTCGAGATGATTGATCTTTCCATTCCAAATGGATTTGCTGTCATTGTATTTTGGCTGGTAAGCCTTGCTGACCAATACATTTTGAACGCTTCCCGCGTTTCCTCTGTTGCTCATTGTCAAATATCTCCTTTGTGTAATTGTAATAAAAAAAAATCAAGCAAATTGCTTGATTTTTATTGTAACAAAGATTAATAAAAATTAATAAGAAAAATATTAATCTTTGTTAGTTGTGAAGTATTGGTTTAACTCAAGTTTTCTTTGCCGAAGTCCCCTTTTTTGTTTTAAATGAAACAGTTCCGGGAATTCCAAAGCCTGTGAATTGCCAATTACAATTATCACAGAGCAAATAATAACGAAAAATTAATTTCAAAAAAAATGGAGTGTGACGATAGCCTAATCTGGTTCGCTTGCTGTTACAACGAGGACATTTTTGAGTAGCCATAGCTGTTTAGTAACCCCCCAAATAGACACTTCCTAACGCGAAAATCAAAAGTAGAATAAAGAAACCTATTGCTATCATTATTCTCTTGATAAATGATAAAAGGGATGAAAGACCGATTCTGGATTTCTTCGATTTACTTTCGTTATTATCATTTACTTGATTATCGAACTGAGTTTCAAAATTTTGCCCGTAATCTGGTTCTGCTGGTGCTTCTGCTTGTTTTCCTAAAACTTGCATAATTGAAAGTATCTCCGAAAATATTTAGAATGATTTCACTTTTCAGCTTACTTTTTAATTAAATATATCGCCGAACTTCTTGGCTTCCTCTAAAATCCGGGTTTCCAAAAAGGGCGTGGATTCAATTAAATTGGGGGGGAACAATATTTTTGTATTACTAAGGGGGTAGCAAAGAAAATCCTTTTCTGAGAATTGTTTGCCGTTTAATTATCCTATCCGCAACCATTTAAATTGTAAAGGGTGGCAAAGTTTTGTTAATTCAATTTTATCTTGGTTCTTATTGGAACGTATTTTACTTTTCGATCTTGCTTTTTAATTTGGTTTTCCGCCGAACTTCTTGATTACGTCCGATGACTCTCACTAAAGACGATCTTGAGCCAATAACGATTGCCAATTTTTTGGCACGGGTTAAGCCGGTGTAAAGCATTTTACGGCTGAAAAAGCCAAGTTGACTGTCCAAACAAAATAAGACTACGACATCGTATTCACTTCCCTGTGATTTATGAATCGTGAGGGCAAAGGAATGCTGCATCTCAAGTTCCGAAAGCGGTGCTTCAAAAGTTCTGCCGTCTTCGTTGAAGAAATCAATCCAAACTTCTTTTTCCTGTTCTTTTTGAGCTTCCCGAATTGACTCAACTTTTACTTCTTCGCCGTTCATCAGGTCGAGTGTGTAATCATTTTTGAGTTGGATTAACGAATCGCCTTCCCGAATTATATTGCTCCGCCAATGTGTTTCTTGTTTGTGAGGGTGCGGCGGATTGATTAACTCCTGTAACACTGAATTGAGATTAAAAACTCCGCATTCACCTTTTTTAACCGGCGATAAGATTCGGAGTTTAGAGAAATCAAAGTTTTTGGCTTTTAATAATTCAATTATTTTGACCAACTGATTTTTGGCTTCCGATTCGGATTGGACTTGGGTGAACCAGGCATTCCCTTTTGAACCGAAATCAGCTAACGGTGGAAACTCCCCTTTATTTATCAGGTGAGCCGATTGAATGATCAGACTGCTTGCGGCTTGCCTTTGAGGTTGAGTTAAACGCACTTGAGGCAAACCGGCTTCAAGTAAATCTTGTAAAACCCGTCCTGTTCCGACCGAAGCTAATTGGTCTTGGTCACCTACCAAAAGAAGGCGGCAATGCTTTGTCACGCTGGAAACTAAGTTGGCAAACAACGAAATATCAACCATTGACATTTCATCTACCACAATTAAATTGGCGTGAAGCGGGTTGGCGTATGAATATGAGATTTCAGCCTTACCCATTCCCAGCATCCGGTGAATAGTTTGTGTTTCCCGACCGGTTGCTTCAGCCATTCGGCGGGCTGCTTTGCCGGTTGGAGCACAAAGTTGAAACTCATCTAATCCTAATTTCTCAAAAGCAAAAATCTTTTCCTAAGTGCCAATTAAGGCTTTACTGA
>DAORIL010000817.1:0-2879 GCA_035438525.1 Pyrinomonadaceae bacterium | reverse complement strand
GAAATCGCGGTGACGCGAAATTTCAACCGTTATTTCGGAGCCAAATTCAGTCAGAGCGGGGTTTATTCAAATCCTGAAATAGCCGGTCCCGGATTGACCATCAACGCCAAAAACCACGCTTATACTTTTGCGGGCGGAGTTCAAATCAAAGATAACAGCTCCAAAAGCAGAATCCAGCCTTTTGCTCACGCCTTATTCGGTATCACAACGGGTAAAACCAAACTTGATTATGTTCCCTGTCCGCCAAATTTTAATGACTGCTCTGTTTCGCAAAAAAAGAATAATTTTACGATGATTTTTGGCGGCGGCATTGATGTAAAAGCCAATAAAAACATTAGTATTCGCCCGATTCAGATTGATTATGTGCGTGGTAGTAAAGAATTAAATACTTTTATCACAAAATCTGCTGTCAGGCTTGGCGCAGGAATTGTGTTTACCAAAGGTGAAGTTGAAATTCCGGTCAATCCTCGAGCCAAAGACTATTCGAAATACGAATTTCACGTCGGATATTCGTATAACAAACGCAGTCTCGGCGGCTCGCAAGCATTTGGCAATATTTATCAAACAGGTTTGCAGGGTTACAATTCATCGATCAAATGGAATTTTCAACGATTTTTTGGTGCAGAATTTGAACATAGTGCAGGATGGACAGGAACGGAAAAAGCTGATGACCCGACCACGCCCGGTGCAACAATCCAGGTAAAAAGGTCGCTTTACACCTACGCCGGAGGAATTCAGGTTAAGGACAACTCGACTAAAACGCGCCTTAAACCGTTTGGACACTTTCTTTTAGGCGGCGCAACCGAAGGACAAAAAGGAGCGATTGGTAACGGCTCTGTTTCCTTTTATGCAGTTAATAAAAGAACCGATTTCGTAATGATTTTCGGCGGTGGTCTAGATGTCAAAGTCAACGACAAGTTCAGTGTTCGGGTTTTTCAGTTTGACCATTTAAGAAGCCGCGCTGTTTTTTCTACCAATAATAATCCCGAATATATCAAATACTACCGCTTCGGGGCAGGGATCGTTTTTCATTAAAAATCATAGACAGGAGAAAAATAATGAAAAAGATAATTTCAATTATTCCGGTGATCATTGTTCTAGGATTATCAATAGTTTCTGCCCAGAAAGCCGTCGAAAAATGTATGATTCGCGGTTGGGTTCAGGATAAAGAACTGCGCAAGAGCATCCATATTTACAAGGTTCCAAGCTGGATTTATGCCGGAACTCATAATGATCCTTTCAATGGTTATCTTGATAATTCGCTCGAACCCGGCGAAGAAAAACCTGTCGAGATCATCGGATTTAAATCAGTTCCGAGCGACGGGCAATGGATTGAGCTACGCAAAGCAACTGACATTAACGGCAAGGTTCTTTTTGACGGGGACGGCTGGATTGAAGCTGAAAGGGTAACAGCCAAAGTTTGGAGTTCGGACGGAAAAGCAGCAGTTTTATATTCATTACCCAAACTGTCAGGCAAAAAAATCGGCACAATTCCCAATAACACGTTTTTAACCATCACCGGTTTCGATTGTTTCGGCTTAAAGGTCAAATATAAAGGCAAAACGGGGTGGCTTTCACGAAATAATATTTGCGGAAATCCTTTTACATTTTGTTCATAAGGAGAAATCAAAATGAAAAACATAGCAATTCTAACAATTTTAATATCATTTTTAGGCTTAAATACATTAGCCCAAAACGATAAATGTGTTCAAGGTGGATGGATTGAGGACAAAGATCCGAACGGCACAAATATCCGCGACAAACCCGGTTTAGATGGAAAAGTGATTGCCGTTGCTCCGCATTCTAAAGACCCTGAACAAGATGTTATGGTTGATATTATCGGCTACTCAAATGGCTGGCTAAAGATCAAATCGGCAGGAAACATCGAAGGGACTTTTGGCTGGGAAGGTATCGGCTGGGTTTCCGCTCAAAAAGTTACTACCAATGTTGAACACGCTTCCGGGAAATCTGCTCCGCTTTATGCACTACCAAAGCGTTCAATCAAGAAAATTGGTTGGGTTCCAAACTATGCAGATATAAAAATAGTCGGCTATGACTGTTTTGGTCTAAAAGTGGCTTATAAAGGAAAAACCGGTTGGCTCTATAGCGACGACATTTGCGGTAACGTCGTGACAACTTGTCCATAAATTAAAAGGAGAAACAAAAATGAGTGAAAATTTAGCGATTAAAAATTCAGCACAAAGCCCCACAACAATTAGGATTTTAGGCGGATTATTAATTTTTATCGGAACAATTTTAGTTGGGGCAATGGCGGCAATTATGATGTGGATAAATAATGCCATCAACAATCCTGCTTCTACCAATAAATTCAACGGAACACCAGAACAACAAAAAATCACTTTTCTGATCTTGGGCGCGGTCATGGTTTTCGGAATTACCGCGATGATTGGAGGATTTTGGCAATTATTGACCGGCAAACGCAACAAAACTTTGATTTTTGTGATGTTGGGTTTGTGGGTGGTTTTAATGATTCTGGCTTGGTTTGTTCAAAAATTTTTCTAACCTTTGGACAAGGAGCATTATTTTATGAACACAGAACGAGGAATGATTTTCTGGAATTATCAAACCCTGAGTTTAACAATACTACTTTTGTTTTGGGGAATACAGGTTTATCTACTTGGGAAAGGACTTTTATTTTTTCTCGTCGCACTTACCGGACTAGTTCTTTTAATACTTTTAAGTCCTTTGAGCATCCGCGTCAGCCGCATTGGGATAATCAGTAACTCTATCCTCAGAGGTTGGGATTTAAAATGGCAGGATATTACCGATTGGAATGTTGTTGATATTGGCGCGGGGAAATACACAATTTGGTTTAGGACAGACGGAAAAGTCTATAAAATCAGCCGTATTGTTTTCAG
>DAORIL010000816.1:0-2885 GCA_035438525.1 Pyrinomonadaceae bacterium | reverse complement strand
TTAATATTACACTGTGGGACGGGGAGCAATGGTTAAAGGAAATTCAGAGCCAATTTAGGTAAAATTCTATTATGGAACCAACTCAAATTATCGAAGAGTCCGATTCCGAATTAACCATTGAATGGTCTGACGGCGCGTCATTCCTTTACAATGCCCCACAATTACGCCGCGTATGTCCATGCGCCGGTTGCGTCAATGAATGGACCGGCGAACGAATGTTAAAGGCTGAAAGCGTTGCTGATGATTTGAATTTCAAAAGCATCGGAGTTGTCGGACGTTATGCACTCAATTTCAACTTTAGCGACGGTCACGATACAGGAATTTTT
Source organism: Pyrinomonadaceae bacterium (assembly GCA_035438525.1). Classification (GTDB taxonomy): domain Bacteria; phylum Acidobacteriota; class Blastocatellia; order Pyrinomonadales; family Pyrinomonadaceae; genus JAIBCC01. The sequence continues at coordinate 2,559 of DAORIL010000816.1, read as the reverse complement.
AGCTACAAATATTTGCGGGAAGTTGCAGAAAAATAGTCTTTTTAATATTTATGAATGAACGAGATATTTTCGATGAAAAACAAGAGATCAAAAAGCAGAATTACGCTTGCACTTATTGTGGACAGCGTGATGATTATGATGTGCGCTGGCTAACCCGACGCAAAAAGAAGCAAATGCCGAGACATTTTAGTGAACAAGACCGTGCCCAATTTCAAAAGTCCCAGGATTATATGGTGCGCGTCGATGATATGCTGGTCTGCAAAAATATGCGCTGCCGTAAGCGTTTCGAAATTCCTAGTTTTCAAACAGTTGTTTTTATTTAATTTCTTTTAACTCTCTAATCATTTGTGTTAATGTTTAAATCAAATAAAAGCTTGAGGTAAAAGTTTATGCCTAGTAAAAATCTCGAATTCTACGAAAATGCGCCGCTTCCATCGCCTGAGGTTGCCGAACTTATTGAAGAAGAAATAAGTCATGCCCCCAAAGCTCCAAACGAATTACTCCAACGATTACAGAATCATCATTCATCCTCGCCAGCAGATTCGGGCGGCGATATTGATGCCGATTGGGAGGAAGTGAATTCGAGCGGCGAGGAAACCGTTGGCGGAAGTAACCCCACCCCTGACCAATCTGATGTCGAAGAAAACGCACATGCCATAGGAATTGATTTTCAGGACAATGAGCCTTTAGAATTTATAGAAAAAATCGAAAAGCGAGACTCACATCGTTGGGAGCTTGAGGAAGGTTCAAAACAATCAGGCGATATGATTTGAGAAATTAAAAATCTGCAAAACAATTAGTTGTTGTTTTACTTTTTTCCGCCGCAACATTTACAGGGATTTTTCTCTAAATCTAACTCGGAAAATTTTTTTTCGTTGGCTTCCCGAATTGGTTCGCGGTGATTTGAATCAAAATATTCATTAATTGACTCAACTAATTTCAATTTCTCTTTTCCTGACAAGTTCAAAAAACCGTGAAAAACCATGGTCAAATTTTCATCCATAAACACCTCTGTTTGCAAAATTTTATTTAAGTTGGATTACCAAAAGTTTGCTTGCATTTCTTCTGCCAACTTCGCTAACATCTTAAACTTTTGCCAATAATATAGCACATTTCAAATGGGGCAAGACGTTCCAAATTGGGATTAATATTTTTTTTTCGACACATTTTTTCAAAGTTTGCCAGTTACCAATGAGAAGCAAAAATTGCTTCAAATTAAAAAAGGAGAAATGATTAAAATGGCAATTTTGAATACAGCAATTAAAAGTTTATTAGTTAGTTTGATAGCTTTCGGGCTTTTGGTTATAGTGGCAAACGCACAGCCCAACAAGAAAAAATTTGCATACAAAATTAATAAAAGCAAAATTTCTTTTGTGACTCCGGCGTTGGATTTACCTGCCGGAAAAATCGTAGTCAGCGGCGAAATAAAAGGCGCAGATGTTTCGGGGGGAGGTGGCGGATGCTACACTTTGACGGTGACAACTTATCGGTTAACTCCAAATGGCGAAAAAATTCCGGTTCGTTCCCGCTCAAAGAAAGTTTGTTTAATTGATCGGCTTCCCGAACTCATTATTGATCAAATTCCCCGTGGAAAATATTTGGTCGAAATTGTTATTGATCGTCCACTATTAGGAGAGGGAAAATTGGAAGGCGAATTGGAAGTTGCAATTCAACCCGAACGCATTAATTTGAAATAATTCACCATAGACAAATAATGACGAAATAGCGCAGGAATTATCTTGCGCTGTTTCTGTTTTTTCCTCATCCAAATAAGGTCGCTAAGTTTGGTGCAAAGAATGCTAAGACTACATTGCAATTTTTTTTTGTTTCTCATTATAAAATTTGAGACGGCACCGAATTATTCAAACCTTTGCCAAATCTTTTACGTCTTATATTTAGATTTACAATTTTGAGTCTTTAAGGAGTTGTTATGAAAAAAATTTTAACTCATCTATTTCATTTTGCTATTCTTTTAGCAATTTTTACCCAGGGAATTTCGTCTTCAAACGCCGTCACGCCGCCAATTGAAAATGCCAAAAATCAACCGAATATCCTTTTTATTTTAACCGATGATCTGGATTACGCCTCGATTGAATATATGCCGAAATTAAAAGAGCTGATTACCGATCAAGGCGTTCGTTTTGATAATTACCTTGTCAATGTTTCCCTCTGTTGTCCTTCGAGGGTGGCGATGCTGCGAGGACAATATTCACATAATACAAAAATTCTGACCAATGGTGGTTCAAATGGCGGATTTGAAACTACTTATTCGCTTGGCATTGAGAAAAATACTATTGCGACCTTGCTTCAATCAAGCGGTTATCGAACTGCGCTTTTTGGAAAATATTTGAATGGGTATCCGAAAACGGCAGGCAATAATTACGTTCCACCGGGTTGGGATGCGTGGGCAAGTTCGGTCAAAGGAAATGCTTATTCCGAATATAATTATACGCTGAATGAGAATGGAAAATTTGTCTCCTACGGACGCGACCCGAAAGACTACGGAACAGACGTTTATGTCGGCAAAACCAACGATTTTATGCGTCAGGCAAACCGTGA
>DAORIL010000815.1:0-2889 GCA_035438525.1 Pyrinomonadaceae bacterium | reverse complement strand
AATGAAATACGGCTAAATTAATGTAAACTACCGAAAGCAGTAACTTCAGTTAAAACTTATAATTCTAATGACGTTTCGACACCAATATTCAGCTAAAATCAATTTGCTGCTGTTTGAGCACAATAGATAAAATGGAGTAATTTAAATGAAATACAGTTTGATTTGTTTGGTATTTTTGCTTTTCGGAATGATTGCCATGGTTGAAGCCCAAGTTAAGAAGATGAAAATTTATATTTCCGCAGATATGGAAGGTGTTGCCGGAGTGGTGTCTGGAGACCAATTAAGCCCAACCGGTTTTGAATATCAACGCTTCAGGGAATTTATGACGCAGGAGGTCAACGCCGCTATTGAAGGTGCTGTCGAAGCCGGAGCGACCGAAATTGTTGTCAGCGACTCGCACGGCAACGCCCAAAATTTGCTGATCGAGAAATTGCCGAAAAATACCTTGATCGTCCGCGGCTTTCCGCGCCCGCTCGTGATGATGCAGGGCCTTGACGCAACTTTCGACGGAGCTATTTTTCTCGGCTATCATGCCAGCGCGACCAATCCGCAAGGAGTTCGTGCCCACACAATGTCGAGTGCGAAGCTGGCTGATGTCCAGCTCAATAATACCTCAATGTCGGAAGGCGGTTTTAACGCGGCGATTGCCGGATATTTCAATGTCCCAATCATTATGGTTTCGGGCGACGATGCTGCAGTCAAAGAAGTTACCGATACGCTGGGCAACATTGAAGGCGCAGTGGTGAAATCAAATTACGGCTTTCACTCGGCAATTACTAAGACGCCGGAAGCTTCTCAGTCCTTAATTCGGGAGAAAGCCAAAAAGGCAGTAGAACGAATTAAAACGTTCAAGCCATACAAGGTCAAAACACCCGTTCAATTGGATGTGCGCTTTAAAAATTACCGACCATCTGAACTCTTGAGCTATCTATCAATCATCGAACGCACCGATTCACACAGCATTAGATTTATTGGTAAAGATATGATCGAGATATCCAAGTTTATGGAATTTATCTTGACCTACGAACCGGGATTGGAACCTTGAGCCTTAAATTATAGATATGGGCAACGCGTTTAAGATTTATTAAAACCTGTAGATCAGACTAAAAATGAAAATTAGATCGCCTAATTAAATATTTATTTAATATGATCTCCGGCAATTGATAGCCGCTGCGACCTCCTTTTTTCCAATAATTTCGCTTTCCTTAATCACCACGGTAGAATTTGTGGGAGGGTCAAAGATCAAAAGGGCATCGGTCATCTCCACGATCTGACAAACCGGGACGCTGATCGAGTCATCCTGCATCGATATTCCCGTCCTTCCTAAATTTTTTGAATCCTGTTTGCCGATCAAGACAATGATGCGTGGCTTTCCGCCCCCCAGGATAATTTCATCATAGATCGTCACACCGTAAATAACACTGGTGGCAGAAACCAAAATGATAGTGGATAAAAAAACGGAGAGATTATTAAATAAGATCTTCCATAACGGGATCTCCTTTTGAGTTATCGAATTAAAGCTCAGGTAAATGATGAAAATCAACAGGCAGGAGACGAAAAGTCCCCCCATCAAAAGCAAAAGTCCCGGTCCCCGGGTAAAAAAGGTCATGATCAGGAAAATTATTGAAATGACCAAAAGCGGCGAGATACCAAAAGTAAAAGCTGTTTTTTCAATTTCATGATTCTGATCAGCCGATGGCGCAAAGACACTTTTAAAAATTGAAGTTCCCTCTTGACTGAGAACTGTCAAAGTTTTTTCATAAATATATTGGAAGAGCCTGATTAGAGGCATGACCAAAAAAGCCATTAATAGCAGATACACTGCCCCGGATGTCAGATAGACCGTCGGTTCAATATTACCCGGACTCAGAGTGGTATAAAGTTGAAGGTGGGACTGCACGACCAAAAATCCTGCCAGGGTTAATAGTGCCGTAATTCCGCCGAGAAACTTTATGGCTTCTGAAAAAGTATTTAGCGGTGAAGCCGGCTGATCTTCTTTCGGCGAAGCGCTTTTGCCTCGCCATCTTCTGCTTGTATTGCAATTGCAATTTCTCATATTAAAATTTATCGCCTTTTTTTTCTAATTCTCATAGAATTCAGTTGATAAGGTCAAGAAAAATTTTGATTAGAGAGTATTCAGAGGGATTGACAGGGGTAGATTCATTTGTCATTTTGCTTACAGAATTGTCAACCTCATGAAATTAAGAGTTAGGTAAGTAAGGGGAAATATGAGTAAGTAATCTTAGATAATCTTGCAAATAACCGGAGACTTTCAGGATCAAACTTGCAAATAAAGTGACGTTTTTGAGTTATTTTAAAGACCATCGGATTTATCAAAACCCAGTTTAAGTTTAGTAATCCGGCAAGGGTAGCGGGTCTCCTCTAAATTGTTAAACTCCCCTTTCGGTATCCTCGGGAAATACTGTTGGAATTTTATGATTTACCTGTTAAGCGAAAAAAAAATATAAATAAAATAATCGGTTTTGATAGTATTTGAACCTTTTACCCCCGCAAAGTGTATAAAAACAGGTCAAAATAATTTTATAGGATGTTGCAACTTATTGGGCAGCTGACGTTAAATTTTTTTTAATTGGTATTGTGACTGATTATTGATACAACTGCGCTTCAATTTGAGGCGTTTTTTTAGACTCCGTTCTGCTTGTTCAAATGTTAACCATAGGTTGCCATATCCAATTGAAAAGCAAGCCCCTGCCAATGGGGATTGCCCTTGGTGTAACGTTCTTTGTTTTCTTCTGCAACCCGGCGAAACAAGCGTAGAGCTGAAATATCATCCAACGCAGTGGTGTTTGTAGCCAGATGCTCCTGAAATAATTCAACTCGAAGAGCCCGCACACTCACCTCATCACCAAAAGCTACATTTAGTTCGCT
>DAORIL010000814.1:0-2892 GCA_035438525.1 Pyrinomonadaceae bacterium | reverse complement strand
CGGATGAAATTAAAAAGGCTTATCGCCGTTTGGCGCGAAAATATCACCCTGACGTAAATCCGAACGACAAAGCTTCTGAAGATAAATTCAAAGAAGTCCAGGAAGCTTACGATATTCTTTCAGACGAAAAGAAACGTAAAGTCTTTGATAAATTCGGTTATTATGCCGACAATTTGGACATTAATTCGTCTTATGGCGGAGGTGCTTCATCAAGCGGCGGAGGTTTTGATTTTTCTGGGCTTAATTGGGATAACGTCCAAACTTCGGGCGGAACCAGCGGCGGAAGCTTCAGTGATATTTTCAGCGATTTATTTGGCAGCGGAAGAAGTTCAACCAAAACTCAGCCTGAACCGCCGCGTGCAACCCCGAAAAAAGGCGGCGACATCGAAATTCCGTTGGCGCTTTCGTTTGAAGAATCTGTCAACGGCTACCAAACCAATTTAACCGTTAATCGTTCTGAACAATGTTCACGCTGTCAGGGCGCAGGTGATACAGGCGGACCGGTTGTTACTTGCACCACTTGTAAAGGAACCGGACAACTCCAAAGAACCGGCGGAAGTCTGGAATTTTCTAAACCCTGCCCGGATTGTGCCGGAACCGGCCGGCGCAGAACTCCGTGTTCGCTTTGTAACGGAAAAGGCACCACACCGAAAAATGAACAAGTCAAAGTTAAGATCCCAGCTGGAGTTGATACGGGTTCCCGGGTGCGTGTCGCAGGCAAAGGTTGGGGCGGACGACTCGGAGCACAATCAGGCGATTTATTCATCATTACCAATGTCGGTAAACACCGATATTTTACGCGCAAAGGCGATAACATATATGTAACTGTGCCGATAACGGTTGCCGAAGCGGCACTTGGGGCAAAGATCGAAGTTCCGACAATTGAAGGTAAAGCACAATTAAGAATTCCGCCCGGAACCCAATCGGGACAAAAATTCCGTTTAAGTCAACGCGGTGTTCCAAGTTTGCGAAATCAAAGTCTGCGTGGTGATCAGTTTATCGAAGTGCAAATAACTTTGCCGCGAATCATCAGCGAAGAGACAAAAGAAATTTTACGGCAGTTTGAAAAAGCAAATCCCGAAAATCCGAGACGGGTAATGGGATTGGAGTAAGTCTAGTTAGCTAGTTTAGGAAGTTACGGAAGTTATGGAAGTAGATTGTTTTCTTCCCAAACTTCCCAAACTTCCCAAACTCCTAAACTTTTTATGAAAAAAAAGATCAAAACTTATACAATCAGTGCAGTTGCCGAACTTTACGAAATTCATCCGCAAACGCTTCGTTTGTATGAACGCGAAGGTCTCCTGAAACCCTCCCGTTCCGAAGGTAATACCAGAACTTATACTGATGGTGATCTTGAACGTTTGGAAATAATTTTGTCCTTAACCCGTGAGCTCGGTGTCAATCTCGCCGGGGTTGAGATCATTCTCAATATGCGTGAAAAAATGGACGCCATGCAGCGGGAGTTTGAACGATTTTTTGATTATTTACGCAATCACGCCAGCGAAATCTCTCATTCTCAAGACGAGATCCCAGACTCTGAAGCCTTGATTCCGATTTCCAGATTAGGCAGTTTGCAACGTCGTCGTAATAATCAAGACTAAATATCAGAAAAATTTGATACCTCATTAAACTATTACAATTGAAACATTTAACTTTACTTTTTACTTTTTACTTTTTACTTTTTACTTTCTACTTTCCCTCCGTTTTTGCTTTTCAACTCATTTTAAGCCAAAATATCATCGCCCCGTATCTATAAAAATATTTAATTAGGAGATTAGTAATGCGATTTTTGCTTGGAAGAATTTCTCTGTCTATTTTTTTGACAATCTTTTTGACTCTTATATTTGTAACAATTGGTTTTGCACAAGACCTTGATAATGTAACGATTACCGGTAAAATCACCGATTCAAATAATGCCCCGATTGTCGGTGCAAACATCACTGCAACATTAACTCAAACCGGTAAAGAACGCTCGGTTGTAACCGATGATGAAGGTCGTTTTACCATCGTTAAACTTGAGCCCGGAACATATTCGGTTAAATTTTCTGCTAATGGTTTTGGAGCAAAAGAACAAAAAGATTTGGTCACGGTTGCAGGACAAAATGTTCAATTAACTATCTCGCTCTCGCCGGCAGGTGTCACCGCCGAACAAATCATTACGATTGACGGTGATGATGCTCCGCCTGTAGATACAACGCGAACAGTAGTTGGTGGAACAATTGAGCAACGAGAAATTGAGGAATTACCAAATAACTCGCGGAGTCCACTCGATTTGGTTTTGACATTAGGTGGCACTTCTGAAGAAGCCCTTTCGACCAAAGATTTAGCAGAAGACCGCAATCAAAATTCTCCGACTGCTCCTGCTGAACAAGGTAATTTTTCACTTTCGGGCGGAACTTCTTATTCAAATAACATTACAATTGATGGTTTAGATAATAATGATGATCGTAGTGCCAACGCACGTTTTCAACCTTCGTTGGAATCAATCGCCGAAGTTCAAGTCATCAGCAATCAATTTTCGGCTGAATACGGACGAGCTTCGGGTGGGCGCGTCAATATTCGCACACGAGCAGGTGGCAACAAATTTCGTGGTCGGGCATTTATGTTTTTCCGTGATGATAATCTCAATGCTAACAGTTGGTATAACAACAGTCGTGGTTTTTCGCGATTGCCAATGACCGAATATAATCCGGGATTTACCTTCAGCGGACCAATTTTCAAAAACAAAACTTTCTTTTCGGTTGCGTATGAATACACCAATTTAAAAGACACAACGCTGATTGATACTTGGGTTCCTGTGACAGCAAATTCACGTTTCACCTTGCCAACCAGCAACGCTCCGTGTCCGTCAGGCGTGACTTGCACTGATACAAATAGCGCAACACCAACTCC
>DAORIL010000813.1:0-2899 GCA_035438525.1 Pyrinomonadaceae bacterium | reverse complement strand
ATAAACTTTTTTTCATAAAAACTCTCTCCTTTTTTATTTTCAAAATCTCTATGCGTTTCTCGTCCGCACATCCATTCAGACGCAGCAGTTTTAGAAAAAGTCGAAAGAATTTTCACTTTTTTGATTAAAAATATTTCTTGTAAATTATTACGCAAAAAGCATTTGCAGAAACCGTCTTATACGATTTTGGATTTGTGATTTTGGATTTTGGATTGGTATTTCTTTGGCGGAAATGGTTGTTTTTAGAAGAGATACACCAGAAAAGGTATAAACACACAAATTAGCAAGTGTGTTTCGATTGAGAATTAGAATTTTGAGTTTATGAATTGAATTTTAATCATAAGACCAATCCAAAATCCCCAATCCAAAATCCAAAATCGCCTCACATCCATTTTTCGGTCATATCCAGCCAAATCACCAAACCGCGCCAGTTGCCGAATCGTTCATAATGTTTTTCGATTTGTTTGTCATCGCAAACCGTGCCATCCTTATATTTTTTGTAAAATTGCGCCCGTAGCCAGGAATCAAGCGCGAGTCCGTCATAACGTCCGAGCAATTTTAAGAGATTGTCCGCCGCGTAATCACCGACACCTTTGACCTTTTTCATCGCCTTTTTTAGATCTTTAGTTGGCAAATCGGTTGTCAGCCAATTTTCTACTTCCAATTTTCCTTCGACAATTTTTTCGGCTAATTCTTTGAAATATGAGGCGCGATAACCGGCCCGAATTTCATCCTTGTAAAATTCGACCGATTGACTCGCCATCTTTTCTGCGGTGGGAAAGGCTTTTTTGCCGTCTGCGGTTGATTCACCCAGTTTTTCGACCAAATTCGTTGTCATTATTCTGGTCATCGCCCAATTACAATTGGTTGTGCAAATAGTTTTAACCAAATCCTCAAAAACTGTGGTCGAACGCAATAAACGCCCGGCTTTTTGCTTTAAAACCCAAGCCAGTTGTTTCTCCGATTTTATTAATTTATAAAACTCAGACAAATTTTCATCAAAACGGAAAATGTGAGAAATATCATTTTTTATTTTTGCTTCGTCCGACTCGCTAATGTTATCAAAAACATCAATTTCTAAACAAACTTCGGCTTCCTTGATTTCAACCGAAACCGGTTTGTCAGTTTTGAGAACCGTTTTAATCTTCCAATTTTCCTGGTCAATGTTAAAAGGAAGTAATTCGCACCAACCGTGGCTTAGGACAGTTCTTCTAAAATCAAAATCTTTTGGAGTTTCGAGAATTATTTTGTTCATATTGTGTTAAAAATTTTAGTATTTTTTTAGGTTTTGGACAAAACTTTAGTCTTGAATTTTATTGACGAATTTACTTTTGAAAATAATTCTCATTTTTAGGTCAAATCCAAAATTTTAGATTCGAATTTTCTTACAGTTTTGTAGTAAAATAATAATCAAATCTTTAATAATTCAGGAGACAATTTAAAATGCTTTCATTTCCAATCCGCTTTGCGATTAGTTTTTGTCTATTGCTATCTTTTACGATGGCGACATTAGCTCAGTCCAAGGCTTTCGATACCAGTCGAATGGATACTTCGGCTGATGCTTGCGAAGACTTTTTCCAATTTGCTAACGGCACTTGGGTCAAAAACACCGAAATTCCTCCCGCATTTTCACGCTGGGGAAGTTTTAATATTTTAGCTGATAATAACCAAAATGTTCTGCACGACATTCTCGAAAAAGCTGCCAAAACTAAAGCGGCAGCGGGTAGTGATACCCAAATGATCGGCGATTTATATGCTTCGTGTATGGATGAAGCCGCCATTGAAAAAGCAGATGTAAAACCGCTTTTACCCCATTTTGCCAAAATTGCTAAAATCAAAACTGTCAAGGAATTACAGACTGCAATTGCGGAATTTCATAAAGCCGGAGTCGGAATGTTTTTCGGATTTGGCGGCGGGGCGGATGCTAAAAACAGTAGTATGACCATAGCCAATGCCAGTCAGGGTGGATTGAGTTTGCCAAACAAGGATTATTACACCAAAGATGATGCAAAATCGAAAGAAACACGCGATAAGTTTGTCGAATATATGACCAATATGTTCAAACTTGCCGGTGATGATGCCGATAAAGCCGCCGCTAACGCTCAAACTGTAATGAAAGTTCAAATGCGTTTGGCAAATGCGTCAAAATCGCCCGTTGAATTGCGCGACCCCGATAAACGTTACAACAAAATGACGTTGGAAGATGCAGCCAAATTAACTCCGAATTTTTCCTGGACTTCGTATATAACAACTCGCGGTGTGCCGCCGATCAAGGATCTGAATATTGGAATGCCTGACTTTTTCAAAGAACTGGACAAAACTTTGACTGAAACCAACCTTGAGGATTTGAAAACCTATATGCGTTGGATGGTTCTCAATGGTTCCGCAAATCGCCTTTCCAAACGATTTGTTGATGAAAACTTTAATTTTTTTAGCAAATATTTATCGGGAACAAAAGAACAACAACCGCGTTGGAAGCGTTGCGCTCAAGTTGTTGACGGAACACTTGGCGAAGCCCTCGGTCAGGAATATATCAAAAAAGCGTTTACGCCCGAAGCCAAAAAGCGGATGAATGAAATGATTGATAATTTAATTGCTGCATTCAAAGTCAGAATCAACGGACTTGAATGGATGAGCGATGAGACAAAAAAACAAGCTTTGACCAAACTTGCCGCCATCAAACGAAAAATCGGTTCGCCTGATGTTTTGCGCGGTTATAAAGGTTTGGTTATTGACCGTAAATCATACTTTGATAACGGAGTCAGAGCCGGACAATTCCAAATTGCCCGCAATCTCCAGGACATCAACAAACCGGTGGATAAAACCCGAATGGGAATGACTCCGCCGACCGTCAATGCCAGTTACAATCCGTCTTTTAATGACATTACGTTCCCTGCCG
>DAORIL010000812.1:0-2904 GCA_035438525.1 Pyrinomonadaceae bacterium | reverse complement strand
CAAGGAATTTCGATTGTTCCAACTCGTGATGAGACTCTAACTTTCCCGTTATTCTCGAGATTCAACGCTTTCGCATCTGCCGAATTTATCAACAAAGTGCAGCGATTTTTGCCTTTCATCAAACGTTCGGAATTGTGCAGCCACGAATTATCATCGCGCAAATGCCGTCTGCCGATTAAACGGAATGAGAAGGCTTTATCTTCCACAACAATTGCTTCCTCTTTTAATCTTTCAAGGTCTTTAACCAAAATGTCAGGAGTTAGATTAATTCGTTTATCTGTTGTCATTAAACGGTTTGGCACAGATGATTGTAATTCGCCTAAATCAATCCCGTGCGGGTTTTGTTTTAATTTCTCAAGCGAAAGTTGATATTTGCCAAACATTAAAGCCAGATTTAATTTAACTTCGGGCGGTTCGGTTTTTAATTCGTCAGTTTTGCCGTCCAAACGATGCACAAGCTCCTGAAAAATCTCCCAATCGTATTTTGTGCCATCTCCTTTTGCAAAAAGCGGTTCGGAATATTTAGTCGTATTTCGCACCGCAAAAGTGTTGAAAATAATATCGTAATGCGAACTTTCAAGGTTTGAAGCAGGCGGCAAAATAATATCGGCATGACGAGTAGTTTCGTTAATATAAAAATCTATCGAAACCATAAACTCTAATTTTTCCAATGCTTTATCAAGCTGTGAGCCATTCGGAGTCGAAAGCACAGGGTTTCCGCAACTCGTGACCAATGCTTTTATTTGACCTTCACCATCCGTTAAAATCTCCTCCGCTAAAGCTGAAACGGGTAATTCGCTCATAAATTCCGGCAGTTTCCGCACGCGGCTTTGCCAGCGATTGAAAATTTCGCCGCCTTTTGAGGCTTGCAATAAATCAAAAGCCGGTGCAGGAAACATCGCGCCACCTTGTCGGTCAAAATTTCCGGTTAAAATATTGATTGCATTGATCAACCATTGACACAATCCGCCAAATTTTTGCACCGACACCCCCATTCTGCCATAACAAACTGCTGATTCTGCATTGGCAAATTCGCGTGTCAATCGTCTGATCTCATCAGCAGCAATTCCTGTTATTTCTTCGGCTTTTTCGGGTGTCCATTCGTATGAAATTTCACGCAGAGTTTCAACTCCATCAGTAAAATCGGTAAGTCGCCGCAAATTAACCAAATTTTCGACAAAAAGCGTGTTGATAATTGCCAAAAGCAGATACGCATCGGTTGCAGGTTTGATGAAAAAATGTTCGCTTGCCACGCGGGCGGTTTCGGTTTTGCGCGGATCAATCAAAATAATTTTCCCACCGCGTTTTTTGATTGATTCCAAACGGTTTATAATGTCCGGTGAGGTCATTAAACTACCGTTAGAAGCCAGCGGATTCGCACCGAGAATTAAAAAATAATTGGTGTGGTCAATATCGGGAATCGGAATCAAAAATGGATGTCCGAACATCATTTGACTCGCAAAATGATGCGGCAATTGGTCAACCGAAGTTGCCGAATAATTGTTTTTGGTTTTGAGTGATTTTAACAATTCACGGCTGTTGAGCATCGTGCCGAGATTATGGACGGACGGATTTCCCTGATAAACGGCAATTGAACCTCTGCCAAAACGATTTTGAATGTCTAAAATTTGTGCAGCAACTTCATCGAAAGCTTCATCCCAACTTATTTCCTGCCACCCATTTGCAGTTCTCTTAACAGGCTTACGGAGACGATTTTTATCTTCGTAAATATCTTGCAGCGCAACAGCTTTCGGGCAAATATGTCCGCGCGAAAACGAGTCAAGTTTATCACCCTCGATTTTCAGAATTTTACCGTTTTCGTGGGTGATTTCAATTCCGCAAATCGCTTCGCAGAGATTACAATTTCGATAGTGTTTTTCAGCCATTTTTGATGTTATTGTGGAATAGAATTGAACATAGGTCAATAGATTTATCCTCTCTACTTCCCTTAATTTTGCCGAAAATAAAATTTTTGTCCGACTTTTCTAAAGAAATCCGCTTTCTGGATTGAGGAGAAAAGAACTATGTTGGAAACCAAAATTTTTACAGAAAACCCGTTCAAGATATTAAAACTAATCGGTATTATATTCGGTATTTTTATTTTGTTAATAAACTTTATAATTTATTTAGTCCAAAAGCCGCAAATTACTGACACTGGACTAAATAAATCAGCAGTGGGTATCGTAATTTGGTGGGTAATTTTCATATTCGTTCTCTTGGTGTTTTTTCTAATGTCTAGCTTTGAGAGTAAAAAAACGCTGAAATGCAATTTTAACGGGTGTCTGATTTTGAAGGCTGAATATTGTTTTTGGCAATCGCCGCGTCATTTTGGTGAATTCAAATGGAGCGAGGTCACGGACATTAATATCGTCAAAACAGAAGAAGAAAGTTTTACTGAAGGAGGTGGAATTATTAACCACTATACCTTTCTTGTGCAAACAAAAGATGGCGCAATTGATTTAATGAATTTGAAAATGAGTAGTAAACACAACATCCAAGGCTTAATAAATTATGTCAATGAAGCGGCACAACAGACTAAATACATTTGGGTAAAAGACGCAGAAATTGAGAATCGTTTGGTAATTGATTCAAACTACGGTTATAGCAAAGTTGCCAGAAATGATTAATCTCTTCATTTTATCCAGCTGGCGGAAAGATTTATGAAGTCTTTCCCTCGTTTTTTCAATTTATCATTTATTCCGGTAATTCCCTGTAAACCACCCGTGTGAAAAGCTAAAATCTTTGAGTTTGCAGGGAAAAAATCTTTATCAATCAATTCAAAAATGTTTCTAAACATTTTACTCGTATAAATCGGTTCCAGCGGAATTTTATATTTTGAGAAAAAGTTGTTGATGAACTCAACATTTTCAGTAGTTACTCTACCATATCCGCCATCGGATGCGT
>DAORIL010000811.1:0-2914 GCA_035438525.1 Pyrinomonadaceae bacterium | reverse complement strand
GTCTTCAAGCGGTAAAGTATTTTCGGCAGGTTTTATCGTTTCAATTTTGGCAGTTTCGACAACGGGCGGAGGCGGTGCATTGAAAAAACGATATGCCAAACCTGTCGCAAAGGTAGTTCCCGCTACTAAACCTGCTTTCATAAAATTTCGGCGGTTCAGATAAACGCTTTCGGGGGTTATTTCACTAGATTTTATTTTATCTTCTGACATTTTCTAAATAATAGCGGTTGACACACTTGCTAACGCCCGTGTTTCTGCCTCAAATCCCAAATCCAAAATCTCCAATCCCAAATCGAATCATGCTTTAACTGCATCGGAAAGCTGCCGCGCAATGCTCAGATTTTCTGCTTCGGACATATCCGAAATTACAAAAACCAACTCGTCTCCAAACTTAAAGCTCGACATTTGCATTCCTTTTTCTTTTTTGCAAACAATTGAGTCTTCATTATTTGTATTCGTCTGCGTAACGTTTTCGGATGCAGTTTTTAAGACCGAAATAACTTTTCCGTTGTGCTCCAAAATATAATGTGTAAAGACTTTGCCTTCAAATTTGCAGTTGTGAACCTCTAAAATTTGGGTGTCAGAATCCTGCAAAGCTTTTACAAACGAAATTTTTTCTGCCGGAAGTTTACCGACATTTTTTTCCCATTCTTTATAATGTTTCAAACCGCAATTTTCGTGTTGATTAAGGGCTTTTTTCGACAATTCAGCAGCGTAATTGGTTTGGATTTGTTGATAAAAAAAGATAAAGATGATGCTGGCAACGACTATCAAACTAGTCAAAACCGGCGTTAAAACCTTCCAGCTAAACCACGATTTTTGGCGAAAGGCTTCGTCTTTTAAGTTCGTTTTCAATCGATTAGCAAACGACGGATTCATCTGAAAATCAGGCGAGTTTTTTACGGAAACACGAAGTTTTTCGCGCACTTCGCGGCGAATTGCCAGTTCTTGACGACAATTTGGACAGTTTTCCAAATGTTGAAAAACCTCGTGGTTAGTTTCTACAATCAATTCATCACTCAAATAGGAATCGGCAATTTCACAAAAATCTTTGCAGTTCATTGCGCTACCTCCTTGTTCTCTCTTCCAAAACCGTAATTTCTCGCATAATTTGCTAATTCAACCCGCAAAAGTTTGCGCCCGCGATGAAGACGCGACATCACCGTTCCAATCGGAACATTCAAAATATGTGAAATTTCTTTGTAAGCAAACTCTTCAACATCAGCTAACACAACAACTTGTGAAAACTGCTGCGGCACTTTTTTCAATGCTTGCAAAACATCTTCGTCCGTAATATTTTGCGGAATCTCAGGCTCGAACGCAATCGTTTCGGCAATCCGTTCCTCGGTATCTTCAACCAACTGCAATCGTCCAAGTTTCATTCGCCGTTTACTGTTCAAATGCGACATTATCGTCATCAGCCATGCTTTGCAGTTTGTCCCCATCTCATAACGGTGAAATGATTTAAGTGCCTGCATCAGAGTTTCCTGAGTTAAATCCTGCGCCTCCTCAACATCACGCACCATCCACATCGCCACCCGATAAAGGTCATCAGAAAACGGCAGAGCCTCGCGCTCAAAGTTTTCCCAAGTTTCTTTTGCTGTGTTTTTACCGAATCCAAACATTTGTAAATTCTAATTCAACCACTTATTTGATACCGAAAGAGGCGCAATTTATTCCTAAAATACATTAAATTGTATGACCGAATCTCAGTTTATCTTAAAAATAAGCGATAAATCCCTCAAATCTTTCACTTATTTTTTCTTATTTGGTAGATTTTTCTTTCAATTTTATCCAATTTGTTGAATAATTCATCAAGTTTTACCTTTTTTAATCAAGATGCTTGCGATTAATCAGATTTTGCAAGAGCGTTACCGTATTATCCGCCAGCTCGGACACGGCGGGATGGGTGCGGTCTATGAGGCGATTGATGAACGATTTGGTGAGCCAATTGCCCTCAAAGAAATTGTTGTTGATTTTGCTGATGAAAAACATAAAACCGCTATTATCAAGGCTTTCGAGCGCGAAGCCAAAGCCTTAGCCAAAGCCAAGCACGAAGCAGTTCCTTATGTCCGCGATTATTTTTCCGAACTTGACCGACAATTTTTGGTCATGGAATTGATCGAAGGCAAAGATTTGGCTGAAAGGTTGGAGAAACAAAAAAGTCCTTTTCCTTTGAAAGATGTTTTGAATTGGATGGAGCAATTATTGGATGCGTTAGACTATCTGCACAATCTCCAACCGCCGATTTTTCATCGAGACATTAAACCACAAAACCTAAAATTAAATGCCCGACGCAAAATCAAATTGCTTGACTTTGGAATTGCCCGCAGTAGTGATAAATCTTCGACTACCAATCAAACTTTTGTGGCAGCAACGCTTAATTATTCTCCGGTTGAGCAAATTCTGCGTGTTATTGATCCAACCTTTCGAGAGTTTATTATTCTCAAACATCAGGAAAAAGCCGAGCAGGTTCTGAGCCAAGATACTGATGCCAGATGTGATATTTATGCGCTTGGCGGCACATTTTATCATCTGCTGACCAATCGGATCCCGGTTGACGCGACCAAGAGAACTTTGGAAATATGGGAAGGAAAACCCGACCCTTTGCCAAATCCCTCAGCACTTAATCCAAAGATTCCCCGATCAATTTCAGAGTGTTTACTCAAAGCAATGGCAATTGAGCGCGATAATCGTTTTTCAACGGCAATCGAAATGCACGAAGCTTTAGAAACAGCTGTAGCAGAAGAAAAACGACGCGAAAAAGAGGCAGATCAAATTTTATGGGAAATTGAGCAGAAACGTCTGCAAATTGAAGCAGAGAAAAAACGTCGAAAAGAACTTGCTCTCCAAGCAGAAAACGAAGCTGTCGCTCAAGTAGAAAAAGAACTCGCTGTCCAAACAGAAATAGATG
>DAORIL010000810.1:0-2920 GCA_035438525.1 Pyrinomonadaceae bacterium | reverse complement strand
CAGACATTCTTGATAGTTTCTTGATGAAAAAATGATGATTTCTTTAGGACTTACCGCCTTTTTTTTAGTCAGAATGCTAACAGATTTCAAACAATTTTACGATAAAAAAATGCGGGCTAACTCTAATTTACATTTGGTTGTTTTCTTTGCGATAGGCTCAATGTTGGTCAGTTGCGAAAAAAAGGGAATGGTCGTGACTTTTGAAAATATTTGCCGCGAAGAAAATCAAAAACGAGTGGAATTAAAAGGTTTTCTAAATTTTTCACAAAAAAGTTTTATGACTATGCCTTATCACGATTTTTATCAGCAACAGTTGTTGGTGGAAAACAAAAATGGGACAGGCGGATTTATTGAAGTTTTGTTTGAGGATGGAAAAGTATCAAAGCCAAATGGTGCAGTAAAAATTATCGGCAAAGTTATAAAAGTAGAAAATTCGTGTGTTTTACAGGTTGAAAAAGTCGAAACGCAATAGTGGCTGAAATGTTTTTTAGTTTTTCACTAATTGAGAGCAAGAGTTCTAAATCAGAAAATTTAAGGAGTATTTGAGAAGTGAAATTGACAGGATTTTTAATTTTATTTGTTGTTTTATATGCGGTTACAGCCTTCGCCCAAACTTATAACGTCGGCGATAAAGTTGAATTTCAATGTCCCGATTGTTTCGGGCGAAGCGGATGGACTCCTGGCACAATTGAAAAAATGAGCGGTGACACTTTTCAAATTCGATATGGCACAGAACCGCGTCAATTTCGGACTGAAATTAAGCAAATTTTCATTCGAGAAAGTGATTTTGCCGCTAAACAAGATGTCCGTAAACAATTTTTTAATGAGGCATCCATTTATCGCGAATCGGTTTATGGCTTGATGCAAATTCATAATCCGAATTTACGCACCGGAAGCGGTTATTATCTCCCGCCGACAAACGCTGCCGATTGGACAAAACTAATGAATAATCTGGCTACAGTTGATAATCTGTGCAAAACCAAATATCCCGGAATGACCAACGGGAAACCCAATAACGACACCGATCTTTCACAACTTCCCGCGACTTGGTGCGAAATTGCTGCCAGACGCACCGAATATCAAGCCAAAGGGCGACAAATGGGAGCCGCCGGAGATGCCTCAGTTGGACTCAAATTGTTCGCAGCTAAAATTCAGGAAGCGATTAATGGCGGTTACAACGGGTTTATTGATGAAGACGTTCAACTTTTCGTCTATGAACGCGAAAAGTGGCGAGCAACGCAAGCAGCAAAATACGAAAAAGGTTTCAAAGATTTGGGCGTTCCTGTGCCTGCAGATTTTTACAAAGACATTGAAACTAAAGCCAACGAATTCAAAGCCGCTAATGAACGCATCGCCCCGACCCGCAGTTTTCTGATGCCGAAACATAAAGATGCAACAGTTGAATCTTTTATTCGCGGACGTTATGCGACAGAAAAAAAAGGTGTTCAGATTCTAAAAATCGGCTTGGATGATGCAAATTGGGTGATTCATCGAAACAACTTAGGCATTCCAACTTCGCAAACCAAAGTTGCCCGCCTTTTGGTCAAAGTCCCCAATCGTCCTTTCTGCCAGGAACATTCAATCGCCGCAGAACGCAAATATCAAGGTGGAAAATATGGCGCATTATCCGTTGACGGCGGAAAAGTCGGAGCGGAAGGGGCGTTTATGAGATGTGAATAGGTTTCAAGGGAAAAGGAAAAAGAAAAAATAGGAGAGAAAGAAAATGAAGAAAAATTTATTAACGATATATTTAATTTTGGCCTTAGCAATTTTGCTCAATGCCTGCGGTGGTGCAAGCAATTCAAAATGGACTGCCAAAGACAAAGAAAATGCCGTCAACGGTTGTAAATTGGGCAAAAAGAATGCCGATCCTGCCAAAGCCGAAAAATTTTGCGGCTGCTATTTGGAAAAAGTAATGACACTTAGCCCTGATCCCGTTAAACAAAGCGAGATACCAATGGATCAGGTCACAAAATTAAACGCTGATTGTTACAAAGAAGCAGGTTTATAAGGGAAAAGGAAAAGCTAAAGGCAATTTGATTGAGGGTTTTGATTTCGGCAAAAGTCTAAAAAATGAACAATCCGAAATCCGAAATCCAAAATAGAAAAGGGAGTTAAAAATGAAATTGAATTTAAGAATTGCAAGTTTATTAGTAATCGGAATCTTCGGAATTTCGTCGGCAAATTTGGCGCAGACAAACAAAAAGACGACTAACAAAGCGCAACCGAATGCTGAGGCCAATGCAAATTCAACTAAAGAAATAAAACCCAAAAATGACAGAATAAAACAGAATACAAATATCAATCTTTCTAAAAGCAGTAAGCGTCCGGCTTCAACCGGAACAGCCCTGACGGATTACGATTGGATAGCAAGGTCTGAAAATTTGACTGCTGACACCAATGATGATTTAAGAAAGTTTATTGAGAATAATGGGGATAACGGTGGAGGTAATGGTGCGCGAGCGAAAGATTTTGCGGGTGCCGCTTTTGGTAATCTTAACGAATTAGGACGGCATTATAAAGAGCAAAATGGAAATAGCGGAAACTCTGCTAATTCTAATAATTACGATAAAATTCCCGGAAATTCTCTAGACGCTATCAAATCGAGATTTGAACAGGCATTAACTTTTTACGATAAAATTGAGTATGAACACAATGGATTGAAAGCTTCCGCCAAAAACAAGCTTGAACAAGCAATCAGACAACTTCAATCCTATATGGACAACTTGCCTGCCGGAGTCAGAAAAAATCAATCGGGTAGTGATAAAGTAAAAAGCAAAAGCGGGTCAAACCTTCGCACTAGTCAAACACCGGTAAAACCATCGAAAAATACCAACGCAAAACCGAAAACAAAAGGTAATAACTAATAAACTACCCCGCAGCAAGCTGACGGGGTATTAAAAGAGCCGAAGTTGTCCGT
>DAORIL010000809.1:0-2923 GCA_035438525.1 Pyrinomonadaceae bacterium | reverse complement strand
TTTCATAATCTTAGAGATATCGTTGAATTTGTAATTGGTTTGAATATAAGCCAAGGCGCGAACAAACATCCCGAAATTGCCATAAAATGCTTTAACTCGACCAATTGAATCAGGACGATCGTAGTCTAATTTGAAAGTCTCGCCATCTTTAACAACTCTAGGCGTTGGTAAAAATGGTTCCAGTTCAGCTGTGCAGCAGCAGGGACCGCAACCAGGACCACCCCCACCATGAGGAGTTGAAAAGGTTTTGTGCAAATTTAAATGGATAACATCAACGCCCATATCGCCCGGGCGGGTAACACCCACGAGTGCATTCATATTTGCGCCGTCCATATAAACAAGTCCGCCGGCCGCATGAATTATTTCGCAAATTTCTTTAATGTTTTTTTCGAATATTCCAACTGTGCTCGGGTTGGTCAACATCAATCCGGCTACGCCGCCCTCACTGCAGAGTAGTTTGAGGTGTTCCAAATCGGTTAAGCCTTCGCTGTTTGACTTAATAGTTTTTACCGTAAATCCGGCAAGGGCAGCGGAGGCAGGATTTGTGCCATGGGCTGAATCGGGAATTAACATTACTCGTCGTTCTTTAGAGGCTTCGCCATCCCGTTTGTCTAAAAATGAACGAATTAGCATTACTCCTGTCATTTCTCCGTGGGCACCCGCCGCAGGTTGCAAGGTTACTCCGGGAAGACCGGTGATTTCGGCTAAATCTTCCTGTAAACGATAGGCTAATTCTAAAGCGCCTTGCGATTCGGTTTCGGGAGCAAGGGGATGAAGTCCGGCAAATCCGCCAATTCGGGCAACTTTTTCATTAAGCCGGGAATTGTATTTCATTGTGCAGGAGCCTAGCGGATACATTCCCAAATCAATCGAAAAATTCCAGGTCGACATTCGCGTAAAATGACGGATAACATCAACTTCTGAAACTTCCGGAACACCATCAAGATTATCAGAACGGCGTAACTCTGAAGGAAGAATTTCGTTAATATCTGCGGCTTCCACATCTAATTTGGGCAACATATAACCAACTCGTCCTGTTTGTGAACGCTCAAAAATCAACGCTTCATTTTGCGTTGGGTGCGATGTAACTTTTTTAATGCTCATAATTTAATCAAAATTCCGAAAATATTATCTCTTTTCAAAAGGAGGAAAATTTTTGCCATTCTCTTCTTCTATATCAAAGGTTGTAGGTCTGATTGAGCGGGATTTTACTCTGATAACCGCCCAAAATGCGTAATCGTTTGGACTTTTACTGCTTCTTTGTTTTGCCCGTAAACGTAAAGTTAAATCAGGATCGAACTGGGGAACTTGTAATTTTGCAACATCTTGTTCCAAATAATAAAAACCTCTTCCTTCTACTTGTATATAAAAAACCTTTTTGTTGGCATAAAATCTATGCAATGCTTGTTTTTGATCCAAAGGAATTACCTGTTCAAAAGCTCTTTTGTCCAAAACCTGATGACTATTTTTAAATTCTCCTAAAGGGACAGTGAAAAGATTTGGAGTAAAATTGCTCGGAATTCTTTCCCGCACTTTGAAATCATCATACATTTTAGTGACGTCGTCTTCAGTTGACCAAATCCATCCGTCGCGACGATTCCATTTCAAACCTTTTTGACCAAAATCTGGTGCAACATTATTTTTTAATTCCAAATAATAGATTATCCCTTTGTGTTTGAAAGCTGAATCGTGCCCCTCCAAATTACCTTTTAATTGAAGCGGGAAAAATCCCTTATCTTCCAAAATCTTATTGATGTAAGGTTCATAAAGTTGTCCTTTGTTTTTTGCCATAAAACACTTCCATCCCCTTTAGATTTAGACTTTAGGTAAACCATTTTTAGCGATGTTTGACATGATTTCGCAAAAGCGGTCAAGCTCCCAAAGCGTTGTATAAACATTCGGCGTAATTCGGATGCCGGTAAATTCAGGAAAGACAATCGGGGTGGTAAAAATTTTATATTTTGACATCAGATAACTTCCGATCTGGACTGGGTCAATCCCTTCAATTTTAACATTTGCGATCGCACAGGATTGATTATCGTCAAACGAAGTGTTGAAACCAACCCTTGGAATATCTTTCAATTTATTCATCCAATAACGCGACAAAAATCTTAAACGGGCTTCTTTGCGTTTTCCGCCGATTGCATTATGAAATAAAATTGCTTCACCGATTGCCAAACGCATGGCGGCGGAATGAGTGCCGATTTCTTCAAACTTGCGAATGTCGTTTTTATTTTTATCTTCCGAAGCCATTAATGCCCAAACCTTCGGAATTTTATCTTTTTTGACATAAAGCATTCCCGTTCCTTTCGGCGCGTAAAGCCATTTGTGCAAGGAAGTGCCGTAATAATCACATTGCAAATCATCGCGTTTGAAATCAAACTGAGCAAAAGCATGTGCGCCGTCAACAATGGTTTCGATCCCTTTTGCCCTTGCCATTTCGCAAACTTTCCGAACAGGCATTATTTGTCCGGTCAGATTAATTTGATGCGAAACTAAAATCAGTTTAGTTTTTGGCGTAATTGCTCTTTCAAAAGGAGTTGCTAAATCAGTCACATCTTTTGGGGCAATCGGAACCTGGATAAGATTTAGTTTTAACCCTTCACGCATTTCGCGTTGTCTGAGAGTCGTCAGCATTCGCGGATAATCTTGGGTAGTAGTCAAAATCTCATCGCCCGGTTTGAAATCCATTCCCATCAAAAGCGTTTCGAGTGATTCTGAAGCGTTTCTGGTAATGGCAATTTCTTCGGTATCACAACCGAAAATTTCGGCTAAACCCGTCCGAATTGTTTCAGATTGCGGTTCAAGCAATTGCCACATTGTGTAAGCAGTTGCGTCCTCTTGCTGCCAGGTGTAGCGAATAAACGCCTCAGTTACGATTCTTGGACTCGGACTAACTCCACCGTTATTCAGATTTATAATT
>DAORIL010000808.1:0-2925 GCA_035438525.1 Pyrinomonadaceae bacterium | reverse complement strand
GACGCCTGTTACCGATATTAGCGAAGCCAAAAAATTAGAACTCGACGTGCCGAAATGGGAAAAAAACATTAAAAATCTTTCGGCAGTATTCAAAAATTATCCAGACATTGTTAATTCGGGCGTTTCAATGTTCATTTTTTCATCAGATAATTTAATGCTCAATAATGAAGGTTTTTTGATCAAAAAACCCGGCAATTACTGGGGTTTGAATATCCAAGCTGATACGCTCACAGAAGATGGGCAAACGCTCGGATTATCCCGATTTTTTTACGGTAAAAATTTGGAATCAATTGCGAGCGAAGCTGAATTAACTAAAACTGTCAATGAGTTAGCTGAGCAGTTGATGAAAACCCGTTCTGCACCAAAATTTACCGAAACTTATATCGGACCTGTTTTATTGACCGAAAATGCGGCAGTTAATATTTTTGCCGGAAACTTTGCCCCAAATTTAATCAATCGTCGCGGCGAAGGTTCACGCGACCTTTCAGACCGAATCAATCGACGCGTTTTGCCTTCTTTTCTAAGCATTACAGACAATCCAAACCTGGAAAAAATTGGCAATACTGAATTACCCGGTTCCTATAAATTTGATTCGCAAGGCATCGAAGCCAAACCGTTAAATCTGGTCGAAAACGGCATTTTGAAAAATT
Organism: Pyrinomonadaceae bacterium; assembly: GCA_035438525.1. Lineage (GTDB taxonomy): Bacteria > Acidobacteriota > Blastocatellia > Pyrinomonadales > Pyrinomonadaceae > JAIBCC01. Next base: position 2,275 of record DAORIL010000808.1, on the reverse strand, counting down.
TATTGACCTCGCGCACGCCAACCAAATTTTCTAAACAATCCAACGGACGCTCCGGCGGATTTTCAAATTTGATTGTTGAAACATTAGTCAAAAAGACTTTTGCTGAACTCAAAGCTGAACTGATTAACCAATGCAAATTGTTAAGTATGCCTTACGGAATAATGCTCAAAGGAGTAAATTCCGGCACTTCAATTTATAAAGTCTATGTCGAAGACGGGCGCGAAGAGTTGATTCGCAGTGCAAATATTGATGGCGTAAATATTCAAGATTTTCGACAAATCCTAGCCGCCGGAGATGATTCTTTCACCGTTAATCTGCCGTCCAGAGGTGATTCCAATCTTTCAAGTGTGACTGCCCCCTCGATTTTGATGGAAGAGATGGTTTTGCGGAAAGATACTGCGCCGAAAACCCGACCGTTTATTTTGACTAATCCGTTTTTTGATAAAAGTAAATAATATGAAAATCGGATTCGGAATTATCTGTTTTGTGCTGGTTTGTTTTTTGAACGCTTGTGAAACAAATAAATCAGCACCAAAGCGACTCGCTATCAATCCTCAAAGTCCAAAAGAAGAAAAAATCAAAGAACTCAACAAACCCATCTTTTGCCTATCGGTTATTATTCCAAATTTCCCAAAACTTGAACGTCGTGCCATCGGAACCGGCTTTTTAGTTTGGGAAAATCTTATTGCAACAGCTTTTCACGTTAATAAAGACCTTGACAGCATAATCTCAAGCAATTCAATTCCTAACAAAAAGATCATTGCCTGGAAAAAATTTGAGGATGGCGAAATTCTTGAAATTCCTTTGAAATTGATCGCATCTGACCAAAATTCAGATTTGGCATTGTTCAGTTTTGATACCGAAAATATTCAACCGCAATTCCAAAAGCGAGACATCAAACCGTTTCAACTCGCTGACCGATTACCCGATCTTGGCGAAGATATTTTGTCAGTTGGATATTACAATTTGATGGAATTTCCTTTTAACTCGTTAGGAAATGTTTCGACCATTGAAAAAGATGAAGATATTTATTCGGATGTTACCTTAATGCCGGGAAATAGCGGAAGCCCTTTGGTTTCAATGAAAACAGGCGAAGTTTTAGGAGTCAATATAAAAGTTATGACGATGGGAGACGGCACGATTCGATTAGGAATTGCTAAAAGGATTTCTAAATTGAGTGAGTTAATGGGAAAAGTTAATCCGTAGTTTAATTCAAAATAAAATTGTATATTATGGTCCAACGGAATTTGATTGGTTTATTGTCACAAGTCTTTTTTGGTTGGTAAAGAGATGATTTCGAAGCGCGTTCGGCGGTTTGCTTCAAAAATGGATGTCCCGAAATGGCTTTCGCATAAACTACTTTTCCAGTTTCATCTACAATGGCTTCAACTTTGACTTTTCCTGATATTCTTAGCCTTTTCGCTTCGTCAGAATAAAACGGCTTAACGATGCTTATTGGACAGCCAGCCCAACAATGTCCCGATATTTTAGGTAAAACTTTGCCGAAATTTGCTATCTGGTATTCACGAATCTTCTGCTTACATTCAGCAACTAATTTTTCATCCTCTTCTAAGCGGGCAAATAACTCTTGGGTGAATTTATTACTTTCAGTTTGAGATAAAATACCTAAACAAAATAAATTTATGAAAAAAATGACTGACAATAAATTTTTCAGATTGCAAAACATTACATATTTAGACAACAATTACCTTAAAAAGTTCCTTGAACTTCATTTAATTTTCCAAAATCTTATTTTTCAAATCATCAGAAATCGTCGGCACAATATTACTACCCTCAGCCCGTAACAATTCAACTTCTTTGACAAATTCCTCAACAATATCAACCCCGGCGACTTTTCGCATCGGAATACCGTCTTTGAAAATCATTCCGACCTGTCGTCCAAAAGTTACACCGAGTTGTGAATCGTGCGCTTCGCCCGGACCATTGACCGCACACCCCATAATCGAAAGTGCAAGAGGTTCTTCAACGTGTGCTAAACGTCTTTCGACTTCGGTTACGATTTCGACAAAATTATCAACATCCAATCGTCCGCAAGTTGGACACGCGACCACCGTTACACCGCGTTTTCGCAATTCCAGACTTTTCAGAATTTCCCAACCGACGCGAACTTCTTCGTGAGGTTCAGCAGTGAGAGAAACCCGTAAAGTATCGCCAATACCTTCGCTTAACAAAATGCCTAAGCCCATTGCGGATTTAATCGTTCCGCCAAAGGCAGTTCCGGCTTCGGTTACGCCAAGGTGAAACGGGTAATCAA
>DAORIL010000807.1:0-2928 GCA_035438525.1 Pyrinomonadaceae bacterium | reverse complement strand
AACAAGAAAATTTTAGGAGAGATGGATGAAAAGAACGCTTTTTCTGATAATTTTTTTACTTTCAATTAGTTCAGTTTTTGCTCAAAATAAACCGAAACCACAAGAAAATTACAATCTTATCAAAGAAGGAAAAGGGATGGACGGATTTACCATTGGAAAATCTACAATGGATGATGTTATCAAAAAATTCGGCAAAGAATATAAATGGATCGTTAACAAAAAATATTCTTTTCAAATGAATTATTACCGGATGGGTTTGGCTTTTTATATGTGTCAGGCAGACCCTAAAAAACAAATTTTTGTTGTCGAAATGAAATCACCTTACAAAGCTAAGACCAGTAAAGGCATCATAATTGGCAAAAGCACGGTCGAAGATGTTGAAAAGAAATACGGTAAATTAAAAAGCGGATTGGAATATCGCGGAGTTAGCTTTTATTACAACAAAGTTGATGGGAAAAAAGTCGTCACCGAAATTGATGTCACCGAAAATTCGGGAATCAGACAATGTAAAGAAGCAAAGAAATAAGATTATTAAGAAATGAGCAATCAAAACGGAAATATATTAACAGTCAACAACTTAAAGACGTATTTTCAGACCGAAGACGGTGTAGTCAAAGCCGTTGACGGGATTACGTTTGAACTCAAAAAAGGCGAAACGCTAGGAATTGTCGGCGAATCGGGAAGCGGAAAATCCGTGCTGAATCTTTCGGTAATGCGTCTAATTCCTGAGCCTCCGGGAAAGATTGTAGATGGCGAAATTATTTTTGACGGCAAAGATATTCGCAAACTCTCCCTTGAGGAAGTCCGAAAAATTCGCGGAAAACGGATCGCGATGATTTTCCAGGACCCGATGACCTCGCTCAATCCATTTTTGCGGGTTTCTACTCAATTGACTGAAGTGACTGAATTACATCTCAACCATACTAAAGATCAAGCCCATCAACACGCGATTAAAATGCTTGAAATGGTTGGGATTCCTGATGCCGATAATAGAGTTGATGCATATCCGCATGAATTTTCCGGTGGGATGCGGCAAAGGGTAATGATTGCAATGGCTTTAAGCTGTGAGCCTGAATTGCTGATTGCAGACGAGCCGACTACTGCTCTTGATGTAACGATTCAAGCTCAAATTCTGGAGCTAATTAAAGATTTACGCACCAAATTGGGAACAAGCGTCATTCTTATCACGCACGATTTGGGAGTCGTAGCGGGAATGACCGACAAAATTATTGTAATGTATGCGGGCAAAGTTTTTGAACAGGCTCCGACCAAAGAGCTTTTTGCCACGCCTGCCAACCCATATACCAAAGGACTTTTGAAATCCGTTCCTGATCCCGCGCATGAAGAGGGAACTGACCTTTATCAAATTCCCGGATTGCCGCCCGATGTCGCGCATTTGCCAGCGGGGTGTCCGTTTGCTCCGCGATGCGAGAAATCGCAGGATATTTGCCGCCAAGATTATCCGCCATTTGTCCAAATCAACGAAAATCATTGGTCATTGTGCCATTTTGCCAAAGAAACTTACGAAGAATCATTACAGGAGAGAGAAGCTAAGAATGGAAACTAACGGGGAAAATCTAATTTCAATTCAAGACCTAAAGGTGCATTATCAGGTGCGTGCTAAATCTCTCATTGACCGAATTTCCGGTAATGACGGGCGGAAAGTTGTCAAAGCTGTGGATGGTGTTTCATTAGATATTAAAAAAGGTGAAACGCTCGGCTTAGTTGGCGAATCGGGTTGCGGTAAATCAACGCTTGGCAAAGCGATTTTGCGTTTAACTGAACCGACCGGCGGCAAAGTAATGTATAACAACAAAGATTTGGCGCACCTGTCGCAATCGCAAATGCGTGACCAACGCAAACATCTGCAAATGATTTTCCAAGACCCTTATGCCAGTCTCAATCCGCGAATGACGATTGGGCAGATTATTGGTGAACCGATTAGAACTTTTGGTTTAGGCGGTGGAAATGTCGAACAAAAAGTGCAGGATTTGATGGAAACCGTTGGTTTGAGCCGGCGATTCGTTAAACGTTATCCGCACGAATTTTCCGGCGGGCAGCGTCAACGGATCGGCATCGCTCGTGCTTTGGCGGTCAATCCTGAATTCATTGTAGCGGATGAACCGATTTCGGCGTTGGACGTTTCAATTCAGGCGCAAATTATGAATTTGATGGAGCATTTGCAAATTGAAAAGAATTTGACCTATCTCTTTATTTCACATGATTTGCGGGCAGTGCGCCACGTTTCGGACAGAGTTGCGGTGATGTATCTCGGCAAAATTGTCGAACTTTCCGATGCTAAAGAAATTTATAAAGAGCCGTTGCATCCATATTCTAAAGCTTTGATTTCGGCAGTTCCTGTGCCGGATCCTGAAATTGAATCAACCCGCGAGCGAATCATTTTGAAAGGAGATGTTCCTTCGCCAATCAATCCGCCGCGCGGTTGTCGTTTTCACACTCGTTGTCCGTATGTTGTCCCAAAATGCAAATTGGAAGAGCCGCAATTGGTTGAAATAAAACCCAAACATTTTGTTGCTTGCTCACGGATTTCGCCCGACCAACCATATATCGAAAACGCAAAATAGTAAGGAGTGAAAACCTCATTTTTTAACCGTTTTGACCGAGATTTTGAAGTTTGTTCAACCGTTTGTTCAAACTTCATTTTTTCTCTACTAAAAACTTGCCTTTTACCATAAATTTGTGTTTATTGGTCATTGTTCAGCATTAAAATGACTTTATGAAAATTACTTTAGCAATCTTTATTTTTATCTCGGCAATCAGCCAGATTTTTGCCCAGTCTGACCTCAACAAAATGGTCGAAACCGAAAAAGCGTTTGCAAAAATGGCGGCGGAAAAAAATACCCGAGCTGCTTTTCTCGAATTTTCGGCGGATGATGGAATTCAATTTAATCCAAATCCGGTTAATTC
>DAORIL010000806.1:0-2935 GCA_035438525.1 Pyrinomonadaceae bacterium | reverse complement strand
CCACCCGCAATGCCGAGCAAAAGAAATAATCCGATGCAGAACAAAACCGCAATAATCCGTCTCAAATTAGATTGAGGCGGATTTTGATAGGGAAAAGTTCGTTGTCCCTTATTTTGAAGTCGAGTCACAACTTCAGTTCCATCATCTGTCCGATTCGGAAGCTGCAAAGTTGGTTCCTGTGAAAAAGCCAGAGTCGGATTAAACTCATTGTCTTCAACTAGGGTAACTCCATCTTCAAGACAAAAGTTTAGGTCATCAGCAAAAATATTTTTACATTTTGGACATGTTTTCATCGGATTTTTGACGTCTTCAATTTAGTATTTTGCACAAACCCTTAAATATATTTTGTGATTCCAATAAAATTCATTACACCAACTCCGGGCGAACCGATTGCTTTGCCTTGAAGCACTCCAATTCCGTAACAGTAATACTCTGAAACAGCGTAATTAAACATTATTAAAGATGCGGATTGAACTCCACCTGCTCCAACAGAAGCAGTGTAGATAAAGGTATTCCCTTCTAAATCCGCCCAATCAAAATTAGTAGTCCATTGCCGAAATCCCATCGCAATTCGACCTCCGGTAGATGGGAAATCTGCGGTTGAAAACGAACCGCCAATCGGCGTGCCGCCAACTCCGTATCCAGCACCTGCCCCGACAAATCCCAGCCAGCGTTTTTCGTTGGTTTTGAGGTTCAAAATTTCAAACTTTTGGGTAGTGCCTCCCGCGCTTAATCCGCTTTTTCCAACTTCAACTCCCGCATCAATTCCTGCCGAACCGACTATTTTGAAGGGCGAAAACACGCCTTTATCAGCGGCTTCACCAATTTTCTTGATGACTTTAGTTAAATTTTCAGTTGATATTTTCATAAAATTTGACTCCTTTTTTTTATTTGATTAGCATCAGCAAACAAATGCAAAATTTATCTGCTGATGCCGTTTGTCCCTTCACAAAACCAATTTGGAAGGCTGGATTGTAAAGAAACAAATTTGGTTTGCGATTTTTTAGCCATAAAACTAACCTATAACAGTAGGCTCGTAGTATTCTCCAAAGCCACAAAACATCAACATCATTTCTGCGGTATGTGTGTCATTTGGTGCACCATTGACATGCGCCATTTCGTGAACAAGGATGGCAGCTATTTCTTGAACCCTTGTAGCTTTGTTTTTCACACAAGTAAATGCCCAGGTATTAATCGCTATATCGTAGTTTTTTTCGTCGTTATTGATGGTAAGACCTAGCCAAGTATTTCCATTCGCCAGATCACCCCTATCTGAACCAAAACTAATCCAGACATTCTTATTGTTTAAGACTTCGTCAAAAGTGTGATGCTTTGGCAGACTCTTAAAACCTTCGTCACACATTATCGGATTGCAATAGGTTGATCTCACTTTCAGGTATTCAATGGATAGTGCTACTAATTTGGCTTGCTCTAAAAGCCCAGGATTAAACCCAACAAACTTGTGTTTTTGAGCTTCGCCTGGTAACACATGATTACCAAAATTGATTTGCATAATTCTTCCTCCAAAAGTTTTTATGATTGCTTGTTTTTTTTATCCAACGAACCACTACAAACGAGCGAAACCGCTTCAGTATTTACTAAATGAATTTCGCCCGATTTAATCTGACGGTAAACCTCATTCAATTCTATTTGCAAAAACGCGGCGACTTGTTCGGGGGTAAAAGCTGAAACCTTTATCCGACAATTTTCACAGTAATCAGAAAACGATTTACCTTTGGCGCGAATAATCGTCACGCTATGTGTTTCAATTGTGATTTGTCGGGTTCGGTGTATTTTTTCCGCCATTAGATTTATCTTTTATGTCACGCTCGCTTTTGTTAGAATCAAGCATCTTTTTTTTTCAAAACAGATTCTTTTTTCCGTTTCGACTGAGCTAGTTTGTGCCAATTAAGGGCTAAAAATCCTTAATTGTTCGGCTAAAATTTCCTAAATATTGCTAAATTCAATGGAAACTTTAACAATCAAAAACATTTCATTTAGAGATTTTGAGATTGATGTCATCAAACGCCGTTTATTCAAATCCGGTGAAATAATTGGACTTAATTCAAAAACTTTTGATTTGCTTTTAACTTTGGCAGAAAATCACGGGCAAATTTTGAGCAAAGATGAACTGTTAGACAGAGTTTGGGCAGGACAGTTTGTCGAAGAAAATAATTTAACGGTTCATATTTCTGCGCTTCGTAAAATTTTCGACGAAAAAAAGGGAGAACCTCAATTTATCCTCACCGTCCCCGGCAAAGGTTATAAATTTATTGCTGATGTTCAGATAAACAATTTTGCCCAAATCTCCCGATCTCAAACAGTAAACTACCCAACCGCGCTGGTTGCTCCGCCCAATGAATTTGAGACGGAAGAAATATTCCTCGGACGAACTGAGGAAATCTTAGAAGTCAAAAAATTATTACGACAAAGTGAGGTTAGTTTAGTAACTCTGACGGGCGCCGGCGGAACAGGCAAAACCAGATTGGCAAATGTTGTCGCCCGTCAATTAAAAAAAGATTTTCCCAGTGGTGTTTTTTTTATTGAATTAGTGACTGCGACCGAAACAGAATATGTGATCTCCGCAATCGCCCAAACCCTTAATGTTGTTGAATCAAGCAATAAATCTCTGCTTGAATCAATTAAAGATTTTTTGTGTGAACAACGGATACTTTTGGTCTTGGATAATTTTGAGCAAGTGATGTCTGCGGTGCCTTTGGTCAGAGAATTATTGGTTACATCTTCAACACTCAAAATTCTGGTCACCAGCCGCGCACCTCTTCATCTCGGCATTGAGCATGAATTTTTTGTCAAACCGCTTGATCTGCCGCCAACTGACGCTGAATTTGCACTGGAAAAATTAGCCGAATATCCGTCAATTTTGCTTTTCTGCAAACGGGCGCGCCCGCGTACCACGAACCATGCCACGAAAGGA
>DAORIL010000805.1:0-2935 GCA_035438525.1 Pyrinomonadaceae bacterium | reverse complement strand
ACCGTTAATCGGTGCGTTGGTATTTCTACTGCGAAAATGATGCCAGCCTTTTCTAAAGGTATAAGTGCCTTCAAAGGTCAAAGCCTTATCCAATTTGTAATTAAAGCCATTTTGCGTCACGAAAATAGCTGGCGAGGTTAAATTATCAGCTAATTTCGAAATGTTTTGCGAAAGTGTTTGGGGAAGTATTCCGCCATCAAACGGATTGGGAAAACTTGGATTTCTGATAATTATCTTTTGTCCTTGCCGCCCGTCATTGCTTAAGATTGACGACAAAGTGCTGGTATCGAGCCAATCATAAAAGACTCCAATTCCGCCTCGCACAATAAATTTTCCGCTTTTTTCGGGCGATAAGACATAACCAAATCTAGGAGAAAAATTGTTATAGTCGTTCAAATCGTTTTGATATTCGTGACGCACACCTAAACTGATTTGAATCGTTTTGTTTAATTTTAAATAGTCTTGCAAATAAAAAGCTGTGCGTAATTGGCTCAATTCATATTTAGTTTTTCCTAAAGTTTGAGAAAACTGAGTAGGTTTGGCATTATTAAAATCGGTTAAATTGAGAAAGGTAAATGTGCCATTGAGATTGTTTTCGGAAACGTTTTTTAGTTTTTCAGGTTCAATTTCTGCACCCAATTTTAGCGAATGTTTTTTTGTATCAAACAACAAATTATCGGCTATTCTAAATTTTGTTTTGTTTGTCCAATTGTTAATTCCAAAACCGCCACGATTAAAAGCATTTAGCACTAAAATTGTAGTTTCAACGCTTTTGGGCAGAGTTTCCTCAATTCCCTTGCTAAATTCAAAAGTAAAATCATTGGCGTATTTATTTTTGAATGTCCCGGATTCAATCAAACTAAATTTATGCTGAATATTGCTTCGGTCTGACCCCCTTTCGGGCAAATCAAATGCGCCTAAGCCAATATTTTTGAATTTTATTTTATTATTTTGATATTTGAAATTAAGCAGATGATTTTTTGGCAAGTTATGTTTTATTCCAAATGTAGTAAAAGCTATAGTGCTTTTGATTTGCTGAGGCTCAACCTTTCCGCTAAAACCTGTTCCGATAAAGTTTTGTGAGGTTACTCTATCCATCGCAAAAGTTGAAAGGCTGAAAGAAGTTTTCTTTTTAATCAATGGTCCCGAAAAAACGGCTATCCAATTATTTAATCGCTCAGGCTGGCGTTGCAGAGCAAAAGGATTACGGGCATTAAGAACTGAATTATTAAAATTAAAACTCCCAAATCCGTGGAAACCGTTAGTGATTGTATTAGTGCGAATATCAATAATTATCCGCCCAACTTCGTGAAACTCAGCATCAAAAGTATTACGAATAACTTTGATAGAAGAAATTTCCGCCCGCGAAGGGACTTGCGAACCTTCAAAATCTCCATCAATCCGAATCAAAATATCATCGCCATAACGCTTTTTAAGTTCTTCCTTGATGTCCTCGCCACTTTCGGGCAAATTTGCCAGTTCTTTTTCGGATAAATACCCGCCGATTGCTTCATCAAGCCGTTTTTCCCGTTCGCTTTGTTCAACTTCGATATTGACTTTTATATCTTCTAATTCGAGTTTAACTTCAAAATTATTGTTGCCTTTTTTTATCTCAAGACTCTTTTTATAAGCCTTAAAGCCGGGTGATTGAATTTCTAAAGTATAAGTTCCAACGCCGACATTTATCATCGGCGTTTTCTTTATTTTTCCAAGCTCAAGTTCTGCTACTTTTTTTCCGTTTGCATCGGTTACAGAAACAAGACCAACCGTTATCAAATCGCCGTTTTGATCAGAGATAACGATTGATAATGTTTCTAAGGCTTGAGATAATGTTGAGAAATTGAGCATCAGCAAAAGACAAAATAGATTTAGAGTTTTAAACATAATTTATTTGATTTCAAAGAGACTTTCTTTGAGGTCAGGATTGATACTAAATTCTTCAACATTATAAGTTGAATAAAATTGTTTTATTTCACTGCTTCCAAGAGGTTTGAAAATGCTTTCAGATTTAATTTGCTTTGGAACTAAGATATTGCCAAATTTTTGCCGATTTGAAAAATAATATTTAAATTCACGGTCACCATCAAACATTCCACCAACTTCGCCACTATTTGAAGAAAAACCGTAAGTCATCATCAAAAGATAATTTGTAATTGAGTCGAAAAAAAGGCGATAAGTTTTTCCACTCTTTGATTTAACCTCAACTATATTGGCAAATTGTCCTTTCGACTCGGCTTTTCCGATATATTTGAATTGTAAATCTGGTTCAAATGGATGACTTAGGGTTAATGGAAATAAGTTAGTCCATAAGTCCTCAATTAAAGAAAGTTTTGGGTCAGGTCTTTTGGCATTTCTGATATTTTTAAGAAAATCTAGTTGTCTTTTGTCAATTTTACCTTCCAATGACTTTAAGGTTTCATCACTTGGACCATTATTTGATTTATTCTGATTGGTTGTATCTTTAACCGTCCGATTTCCCCCCAAATCCATTACTAAAAAACTTTTATACTTCTCACCATTCCAAATATGGGTAGCTTCACTTCCAAGACCGAGAAATATAATTGACTGAATTTTGTCCGGCAAAATAGATGTTATTTCGCTAGTAGTTTCTATTGGCGGTTTCTCAACATTTGCTTTTTGTGTCATTACTTGCTTAATCTTGAAATGAAATGAATTAACTTTTATTTCATCAAGTCCTATCGCCAGACGAGCATTGATTATTATTTCGCTCCCTTTTTTTAAACTTTCGGAATCTGTTTCCTGAGCATAAAAAGAAACAAGTGGGAACAGAATGAAAATTATTGCTAACATTTGTTTTTTCATTTTGGCTCCTAATTTAGTTATTTAATTTCAAATATATTTTCTTTGAGTTCTGGGTTTAATTTGAATTCAAGAATTTCAATGTTACTGTATGAAATCCTTGGTTCTTTACCTG
>DAORIL010000804.1:0-2937 GCA_035438525.1 Pyrinomonadaceae bacterium | reverse complement strand
ATTTTTGAACACTTGCCGTTGAACATCCAACGACCAATGCTGCATATATGGAGTTTTCCAATCCGGATCAACCGCTCGTAAAGATGGAACGTTTAATGAAAATACATCCGCACCACCCGGATTTTCGATATTGACATTACTTCCACTAATCGATTGTTGATAAGGAACATTTGTTCCGATATTTGTTTCAAAGGTTCCTACCAACACCTGTTCGTGGTAAATCCCGTAACCAGTGCGAACTGAGGTTTTACCAGTTCCGAACGGATCCCAAGCTAACCCAACACGCGGCGCAAAATCTTTCTTTGGATTTCTGATCACATACTTTCCATATTTTGATGCAGTCGGCGTGCAGTTAAAAACAGCCGGACCAGTTGTATAATTTTGCGAATTAACAATCACTCCGTTACAGAAATTTCCGGTTGCTGCGACTCTGACACCTGCCCCAGTTACTTGTGGGGCGTTAGCAGCAGAATAAATTGACGGATCAAAATTGGACAAGTGTCCGTTTTCATCATATGGTGAGGGGAAATAGGAATAACGAACACCATAATACAAGGTCAGATTATTTCTGTAACGCCATTCATCCTGAATATATGCCTCAACGGTTTTTTGTCTTAAATCAGCAAAGAAATCATTTTTTGCTTGTCCGAAAGTTAGAACATTCCCAACTAAAAAGTTTGCCCATCTTTGAAGATTTTGGTTGGTTGTTGTATTTGCAACACCTGTTGGAAGTGTGATATTGAAAGCACTAAAATTACCTTCATTTGAGGCAAGTGCCCCCGATGAAAGTGCATTTTCATACTTTCTATATTTTGAATATAACCCTCCAAATTTGGTTGTATGGTTTCCCAAAATCCAAGTTACATTTCCCGCAAAGTTATGCTTGTTTGAGAAATTTTCGTAATCACCAAAACCAACTAATCCGGTAAATCCGTTTCCGCTTAAAGTTGGAATCCGTCCCTTACTGGTTGGAAATGGCAAAGTTAAAGGAACCGGGGTGTTATCCCGAGACAAAGAACCAATATTATTTGCAATGATCGCCCCATACGCATAGTTATAACGTCCTTCGATAATGAAATTTGGACTTACTACATAAGTTGTGGAAGCAGTATGTGTTTTACCAGGAGAATTGGTATCTAGAGTTGAAACCCCAGGCAAACTTGAACCGCTCGAGAAAATCGCATTTGCATCTATTGTTGGAATTTTATCTTGTTGGTAACGGTAATAACCTGACCAATTTTTTGAGAAACTATGGTCGATCTTAATTATTTCCTGACGAAAATCTGCAACTCCCGGTAAAGATGCGCTCAATTGATATTGAGTTGTAGTATTGGGCAGAGGCAATTTTTTATAAACCCCGTTCAAATAAGCCAAAGAAGTTGGACTAATTAAATTAGTTGGAAGTGGAGTTCCTGCTGTTAATACATTGCTACAGGTTTGAGTTCCGGATGAAGGAATCGGATTGATACAAACGTTAATTGGAAAAATTCCATTTCTTAAATTTAAATCCGGCACCGTTGTAGTTAAAGCTGAACCATACCGTCTGTCACGACGAAATTCTTGAGAAAAGAAGAAGAACGTCCTGTCATACTTTCCAAACATTTCGTCCGGTTTTCCTACGCCAAATTTTAAGAAATAAACAGGTCCGCCTAAAGTCCAACCATAATTATAGTATTTGAATGGAGGACGTTTGGCTTTTCCGTTTTCTGGATCTCTGCCGAATTGGGGTGAAGTTACTGCATTATTTAAGAAACTGTTTGCGTTAAAGGCTTCGTTACGGGTAAACATATAAGCACTACCGCTAAATTTCTTACCACCCGAACGAGTGACCACATTGATTTGACCGCCGCCGCTGCGCCCTGCTTCTGCAGGATACAAACTTCTCAAAACACGGAATTCACCAATTGAATCCACACTTGGATAGGCTTGAATTGTAATGTTCGAACCACGGTCGGTTACGTCAGCCCCATCAACTGTATATGTATTTTGGCTGCTTCGAGCACCATTTACCGAAATACTGACAATATTTGCTTGTCCGTCAGGATTTGTAGTTCCAACACAAACCTGATCAGCCAGATCATTAGAAACGCCCGGAGCAAGCGTCGTTAATTGCACGAAATTACGATTATTAACCGGAATTTCACGAACTTGGTCTCCATTGATCAAGGTTCCACTTGAAGCAGATTGTAAATCAACGGCTACCGGATCTGCTTCAACTGTTACAACTTCAGATATATTTCCTGCTTCCAGGGCAATATCAATTGTCCGGGTTTGTGCCAAATCGAGTTTGTTGCCGTTCTTAACAGCCTTTTTGAAGTTTTTTGCCTCAACTGTAATTTGGTAAGTCCCAACCGATAAATTTGGAATTCTAAATTCACCATTATCATTGGTAGTTGCCGTCCGAACTACCAAATTACCTTTTTCTGCATCAGCAATAGTTACGGTTGCGCCGGGCACGACTGCCCCCGAAGCATCTTTGACAGTTCCTACAATAGAACCCGTAGTTTCTTGCGCCGAAACAAAGTTATTTAAAACAAAACAAATCGCAACTGCTAAAAAAGCTATCGCTAAATTTGACGAAATTTTTCTCATTTTCTCCATTCCTCACTAGATTATTTCAGAAAATCAACATCCTTTGCCATAAGTTTTATTTAGATTTTTGGAAATTCTTTCAAATTTTCGTTATGGTTTAAGTGATCCAAAACCTGTAAAAAAACGATAATTTCAATATTTATGTGGGGTTAGCAAAAACCTATGGACTGACAAAAAGTTAAAAACCTAAACCGTTTATTTATAAAGCAAATATAGTGCCCGACGATTCTTAAAAACGTTCAATTCTTCTGCATATGCTCTTTCAATTTCTTCTGCGGAACTGCCCCGCCGGACCATTTCAAAAACTTCTCCATTTACCCAGAGCCGATTATAACTATCAACTTT
>DAORIL010000803.1:0-2937 GCA_035438525.1 Pyrinomonadaceae bacterium | reverse complement strand
GCTTTGATAATGCCCCTGAATCCTGAAGAACTGTAGGATTTAAAGGGGTTTCAGTGGTCTGCACCTGTCCGAAAACAACGCAGCCGTTTAGAAATAAGAGACCTATAATTAATTTTAGTTTCATAAATTTCCTTATTTAAGATTTGTCTATTTTTTTGGAAATTATACAACATTTATTTTCTAATCAACCGCTTTGCTTTAACAATTTCTTCTTCCAAAATTTTTTCGTCCGGCAAAATCATTTTGTATTCCGAAGCAAGAATTTTATTTGGCAAATTTTCGAGCGTGTAATGTGCCAACGCATCGTTTTTTTTGTCACACAAGATTAGACCAATCGGCGGATTTTCGCCATCTATTCCCCTTTTACTTTCAAAAACTTACGCTTGCCAACCTGTAATAAAATCTCATCTTTCAATTCAATTTCTGCGCCTGTGTTGGAGGCTTTTTCGCCGTTGACTTTAACACCGCCTTGTTCAACCAGACGTTTTGCTTCGCCTTTTGACGCGACCATTTCGGTGTTTACAAGCAAATCAACCAATTTGTAATTCCCTGAAGCGATTGATTTTTCTTCAATCTCTTCAGGAATATCTTTATTGACAAATTGGCGCACAAAACTTTCTTCGGCATCATTTGCCGCCTGATTCGAATGAAAATCTTTGATTATTAGTTTGGCTAAATTGACCTTCAAATTACGCGGATTTTCGTCCGAAGATTTCATTTTTTCGATTTCGGCAGGTGTCACATCCGTCGCAAGTTCATAATAACGCCACATCAAATCGTCAGAAATTGACATCACTTTGCCGAACATTTCATTCGGATTTTCGTCAATTCCGATGTAATTATGCAAAGATTTCGACATTTTATTGACACCGTCCAAACCTTCCAGAAGCGGTGTCGTCAGAATAACTTGCGGCTCTTGTGCGTATTCGCGCTGCAGATTTCGCCCGACCATCAAGTTAAATTTCTGGTCAGTTCCGCCAAGCTCGACATCAGCGTTAAGTGCCACGGAATCATAACCTTGCGTCAATGGATACAACAATTCGTGCAAAGAAATCGGGCGTTCTTCTCGGAGACGTTTTTCAAAATCATCGCGTTCCAGTATTTGTTTAACCGTCACCCGTGAACAAAGTTTGACAAAATCCGCCGCCGAAAATTTATCCATCCATTCCGAATTAAAACGGATTTCGGTTTTTTCAGGGTCTAGCAATTTAAAAATCTGAGTTTTATAAGTTTCAGCATTAGCGTTAATTTCTTCACGCGAAAGCGGAGGACGAGTCGCATTTTTCCCCGAAGGATCGCCAATCATTCCGGTAAAATCGCCGATCAGAAAAATTGCGGTGTGTCCGAGTTCTTGAAAAGCCCTGAGTTTACGAATAACCACCGTATGCCCAACGTGAATATCTGGTGCAGTTGGGTCTGCACCGAGTTTGACCCGCAACGGCTTGCCTGTTTTGGCAGAATGCTCAAGTTTCTTGCGTAAATCATCTTCGCGGATCAAATCAACCGCACCTTTTTTGATGTATGAAATTTGTTCGTCAATCGTCATAAGTTGATAATTGTAAGTAAAAATTCTTTCATTGGCTACATTAGAAAGAGTTTGTCGCAAACGGAGAGTAAATAATTGATGAAAATATATTATTTGCGTATCATTTTTGCAAATATCTAAAAAAATTGCTCTATTATTAGCAGAAGTTAATTATCAAAGGGGAAAATATGCGCAGAAATTTTAAGTTTTTATTTTGTGTAATCGCAATCTTTGCCGTAAATATTTCTGCACAAGTCTATCGTGATACTAAGCCGAATGTCCAAATTTCTTGTTCAGAATCTCCGGTCCGCGCCGGAGAAACTACAACCTTTACCGTCACCGTCAAGCCTGATTCAAAACTGGCAACATATAATTGGACAATTTCAAACGGAACAATTGTTAAAGGACAAGGAACTCCGATGATTGATGTCGAAACTCCTGCTGAATCAGTCGATTCAGTCACAGCAACAGTCGAAATCGGTGGCGGAATCTGGTTTGAGCGGCTTTCCGAATCCTGCACGGTTTCAATAATCCAAAATCCAAAAGCAAGATTATTGGAGCAATTCCCGCATTCCACTCAGGGCTATATCAAAATGAAATTGGATGGCTCCCTTTTTCTTGAATTACAAAACGATCCGAATGCGGGCGGTTATGTTTTTATTTTCCCAAAAACATCAAAAGAAAAAACAGCAATTGAACGTATCATCAGAAATCAAATTAAAGTTAGAAATTTTGATGCTTCGAGAATAACAATCGTTGAAGGAGCGAAAAATTCGCGGAGTATCATTCAATTTTGGAGTATTCCGGCAAGCGCGGAAGTGCCGATTCCTAAATTAAAAGCTTAAAACTCTTGAAGAAATTAGTTTTTAGAGTTTCCGATACATAATCAGCGCATTCGTCAAACCGTTTTGCTGATGTTGAAAGGCTTCAGGAATCTCGCCGATGATTTCAAAACCTAATGAAAGCCATAATTTAACCGCAATTTCGTTAGATTTGACGACAAAATTAAATTGCATTGCTTGAAACCCGAGCCTTTTAGCTTCGGGCAAAGAAAACTCAGCCATTTTGCGACCGATTCCTTTTCCTTTGGCTGTGGGCGAAACCATATAACCTGCGTTGCAAATATGCGAGCCTAAATCGGGCTGGTTAGCTTTCAAGTAAAACGAACCGAGAATCTTACTCTCTAACCCATCCGCTACCGCAGATGGTTCTGACCAAACGGCAACATAAGTTTCTTTTTCCGCGCCAAACCAATATTCGAGCATTTTTTCTTTTGCCGAATCGGGCGCAAAGACGTAAGTGTCGCCCGTGGCAATGACAGCTTTGATAATTTCCCAGACTGCTTCTTTATCGTTTTCGGTTGCTTTTCTGATTTCTAACATCTGAGCTATAATGTGTTAACACGCTCCTTC
>DAORIL010000802.1:0-2944 GCA_035438525.1 Pyrinomonadaceae bacterium | reverse complement strand
TTTAAAGTTTCAGTAACCCATGATTCAGGAAAGTCTCATGAAGTTACCATTGCCCCACACGAAACTAAATTGATTGAATAACACATTCATGATGGAGGATGTACTTTTGTTGACCCATACTGAAGATTTTTCCAAAAGTGTTGACGGTGTGAAAAGTTTAGGTGTCGCCAGCGTCAACAGTTGACAGTTTTTTCTCAAGTTCCGGCTGACACTTAAATAGCCATAAACCCAATCTTCTCCTGAGATTAGTCATATTTATCACCATTTCGGATTCTTCGGCACATGATTTGATATATAAAATACCAGCAAATCAAATCAAAACCGGAGATGAAAGATGACTAATATTACTTTTGCAGAGAATAATCCGAGCGGTGTTCCGCTTATCTTGGAACTGGAAGAAAAAATCGACAAATACTCCAGAGTTCCACATTACGTTTTAATCACGGGTGAGCGCGGCACCGGAAAAACGACGATTGCCAAACGGCTTCACCGAAACAGTGAAAGATCGAAAAATCCTTTCGTCAACTTGAACTGTGCCAGTCTCACCGGGGAGCTGCTCGAATCGGAGCTTTTCGGTTATGAGAAGGGCGCCTTTACCGGAGCCACCTCCTCCAAAGCCGGACTTTTTGAAATTGCCGGCGGAGGAACCATTTTTCTCGATGAGATCGGCGAAATCCCACTCGGACTGCAAGCCAAACTGCTCAAGGCAGTCGAGGAAAAACGCATTCGCCGGGTCGGCAGTAATCTGGAACGCTCGGTTGATACCAGAATTATTGCCGCCACTTCGCAGAATCTCGAACAAATGATTAAGAGGGGACATTTCAGGGCTGATCTTTTTGACCGTCTCAATATCCTCCGGCTCGAAACCGTTCCGCTCAAATTTCAAAAGGAAAAAATAATCGACTTACTGCACGAAAGCCTGATCAAAGAGCAGCAGCTCATTAAGCGAAAGACACCGTTTGAAATAGCCGAAAACGCCATTAAAGTGCTGCTCGCCTATGAATGGGGAGGAAACTTCCGTGAGCTTCATAATTTCGCCACCCGGATCGCCGTCGAATGCAGTGAGGAGGAAATTGTCTCGGTGGAAGCGGTGTGCCGGATTTTGGCAATTGACCTCATTGATTGGGAAGAGGTTGAGCAGAATGCGATTGAGGTCCTGACAAAAAACTGTTCCGAAAAGGACTTGCCAACCCCTTCCGAAAACCTCTTGACCTTCACCATTGATCCGAACAGGGAGACTCTGGACAGTATTTACCTAAAAGCCGCCGGACTTTTACTCAATCACTTTTTAGAAGCCAATAATGGCAAAATCAGGCGCACCGCGAAAAGTATGGGACTCCATCATGCCACCCTCCTGCGTCTGATGACGAAATCCAAAATGAGCAGTCAGGTGAAACTGTTTCCGGCACTTAAAATAAGCTCGAAAAAAGTTGCCGTTTCTATGTAAGTTAGAGGAAAATATAAATGATGAATAACACTCAAAGAAAAAAGCAAGCGGCAGACAAAAATGAGGATTGGGCAATTATCCCGTTTGACGAGGCGGAAGATGATGCCCGCTGGCAACAACTGATTGACGAAACCGAGGAACTGATCACAGAGGCGCAAAGTTTATCAACTCAATACGGGGTCAAGCTGACCCCGAACAGGCTCAGCGATTTGAAAGTATCGAAGAGCGCAGACGACGAGACTCTTTTTTGAAGTTAGCCAAAAATTGTTTTTTTTTCAGCCGGTTGATTTTATCCTCCGGCTTTTTTGTTTTTGAAAATACTGTTTGCCAGACAAACGAAAAAGCGGTCGGCAAAGAGCGGAGTGAAAAAGATGGAGATTCTGGACGCGGGAGCGTTTATCAACCTGGAAAATCAGGAAAAAATCGAACAATTGAAATATACCGCTGTTGAATTGGCAAAAGCAGCACTGGAAAGCGATGGTTTTGTGAACCAGGAGGAACCGGCACGAAAACTCGCCCTGGAATTCTGGCAGGGTTTGGAATATATGTGTCGCGAAACCGAAAGTACGGCAATTCAGAATATCTTTGTCGGTCAATTTCTTGAACACCTGCGTGCCCTTCGTCTGGCAGTAGTTATAACTGAAAATCCTTCCCTTGGTGAAACAGTAGAAAACAATTTAAACCCTGCTCACCAACCAATTTTGGGACAGGATGAATTTCTGGGCGTGCTTTCAGCCGAAAATCAAATATCCGAGTTAAACGAAACCGGGGAAGAGGATCAACTAATTCCGGTTTTTGCGGATAATTCATCATCGTCAATCGAAGTCGTGGCAGAAAACAATTCGACTGAAGATCGGCAAATTGAAGTTAGTTTACCTCTTGAGCTGCAATCAGAACCGGACCAATCATCCGAAAATCCGAACCAAAACATCGAATTCAGCAATGACGAAGAAGAAATTGAGTCTGAGGATCTAGAAACTGAAGAGTTTGAAACCGAGGAAGTTGAATCTTCAGAGGTTAAGTCTGAAGAAATTAAATCCACCGTCATGGAAGCTACCGGCAATTTAACTCTCGCCGAAAAAGAGCCTTATCAATTCCACAAATGCACGGTGACGGCAACGATCCAACTGCTGCCGGTAACTGAAAATTCAGATGTCAGGCGCGTGGTCCTCAGCATCAGGACTCACGATTTTGCCCCGAATATTTCGCTGGTCGAGGTTTCTTCTGCAAATTTAACTACAGCACTTGTCCCGGAACTGGAGAAAGTTTTGGCTCGTTATCAAGCCGAACTGCCCCTCAAAGTAATAGATAAAATGAAGAAGGAAAAAACCTCGAGGCAGAAAACCAAACCTGTGTCTGAAACGAAGACCACAAATTTGCCAACTACCAATCCCAAACAGATCTCTGCCCCTCTCGCCAAAGTTATCGAAACGTCGCCAACCGGCACACCAACTCCGCCAACGCCAGACTCAGGATCGGGTGCCCAAGGAACTCTTT
>DAORIL010000801.1:0-2948 GCA_035438525.1 Pyrinomonadaceae bacterium | reverse complement strand
AGCAGCTTTTCCATCAGGAAATACCACAATTCCTGAAACTTCTCTTTGACCTAGCTTTTGTCCGAGTTTTATATCAAAATCTTTCAGCACATCACCTTCTTTAATGCTGATAATTTTTGCTTCATTTAGATTTAGCGTATTTGGATAAAAGGTGCGTGGATAAGGAAAAAGCAAGTCGGCAATCCGAAAAAGTCTCACACCTAAATAATAATCACCTTCTGGAATCTCGTGAAAAACATACCGCCCCTCTTTATCCGTAAAAGCCATTTTCATATCAAATTGACCGCGAGTGTTAATTTGATCAACAGGCACAAGCTGCACTGACATTTCTCCAGCCGAATTTGAATTTTCATCCAAAATCCGACCGCTAACTGAGGTATTTGGATATAAGGCAAAACTAGCTACGGCACATCCATTTGAATTTAACTTAATTTTATATTCTGGTTTATCTCCACCCCAGAAACCTGCTGGAATATTTGGCGTTAGCGTATATTCTTGGGGTAAAAGTTTGTCGAAACGAAACTCTCCTTTTTCGTTCGTTACAGCTTTTTCACCGTTGCTGAGTGAAAGTGTAATATTGGCCAATGGCTCAGGTTTTCGATAAGGCTCATCATTTTTTCGAGTGAAAACACGAAATACACTGCCGTAAACGTATGGATTTATTGAGCCTTTGGCAATTTCACGAAAATATTGCAAATCTTCTTCAGCATTTTCAATCGAGCGAGTTCTGGTGCAGATTCCTGTGCCGAGTTTTCCCGTTTCCTTATTTTCATTTGCATAAACCAAATACTCTTTTCCAACTTCAAAGGGATAACCACAGTCTCCGCCACCTCGTCCTGTAATAATTTCTACTGAATTTTCCTTAACTCCGCGAAAAGATTCGGTAACTGTAAATTTGACCGATTTTCGCACAAATTGAAATCTAGGATTATTTTTATCAGTCACGGTAAATTCGCTAACAGATTCTACTTTTCCTGAAAATACAGCATCCGTATTTCCAAATGATTGACACGGAGGTCCTCCGCTAAAACAAGAACAAGCGTTAACCAAAACAGGAAAGAAAAAAAGAGCAACGGCAAGCAAAAAGATAGTCCTAAAAATGAGTTTTTTCATACTTTAGGACTAGGATGTTTTTTTAGGAAAGTTCGTTGTAATTCAAACCTATTCAGCCAACAACTTATTCATGATCTTAGTCTGATGACGAATTGATTCCTGGTGAATCGCCTCCATCATTTCGACAATAAATTCTCGCGTCAATTCTTTTTTAGCGGCTTTTTCGGCGCGGTCGTTGATGATTTCGTCCCAACGGTTGGTTTGCAAAATGGTGATGCCGTTTTCAAGTTTGAATTCGCCGATCTTGCGGGCAATTTCCATTCTTTCGCCCATAATTTCCAGCATATAATTGTCAATCCGATCAATTTGTTGGCGCAACATTAATAGAACATCTTCGGCGTTATGGTCGAGAGCTTCGTGTCGAACGACTAAGCTCCGAACAATTTCGCCTAATCTTTCCGGCGTAACTTGTTGTTTAGCATCGCTCCAAGCCTTATCAGGATTGCGGTGCGATTCGATCATGACACCATCAAAACTAAGGTCAAAGGCTTTTTGCGCGACAGCTTGCAACATCGTCCGTTCACCGCAAATATGCGACGGATCAACCACAATTGGAATATTCGGATGCAGGCGACGAAGTTCAATCGGTAATTCCCACATCGGTTTATTGCGGTATTTCGTCTTTTCATACGAAGAAAATCCGCGATGAATTGCGCCAAGTTTTTTGATTCCGGCAGTGTGAATGCGTTCCATTCCGCCAATCCAAAGCTGTAAATCGGGATTCAAAGGATTTTTGACCAAAACCGGAACATCTACGCCTTTCAGCGCGTCCGCAACTTCTTGGACGGAAAACGGATTAACCGTTGTTCGCGCACCAACCCAGAGAATATCAACTCCGGCTTCGAGTGCCTCTTCAACGTGCTGTCCGGTCGCAACTTCAACGGTGGTCGGCAATCCGACCGCTTTTCCTGCGTTGACAAGCCACGATAAACCTTCTTTGCCGATGCCTTCAAACATTCCGGGACGAGTGCGCGGTTTCCAAATCCCTGCGCGAAGTGCCGAAATTCCCTGATGTTTCAAACGTTCCGCCGTTTCCAGCATTTGCTCTTCGGTTTCGCACGAACACGGGCCAGCGATGACGAAAGGTTTTTTAATATTTAAGCCCCAATCTTGCAGGGGAACGATGTCGAAAATACTCATATTGTTAGTGATAAAGTGATGAGTGATGAGTGATGAGTGATTAATTTTATTTAGTCATCCATTACCTATCACTTATTACTATTTCAAAATTTTGCGAATCTCATTTGCCTCGCTCATAAATTCTTCGAGTTCGGCAAACTTATTTTTGTTTATCAAATTGCGAAAGTGATACATTTTTTCGATGTAAGTATCAATCGCTTCAAGCAGATACACTCTGTTTTGCTGAAAAATCGGCGACCAGGTTCGCGGTGAACTTTTTGCCAGACGAACTGTGCTTTCAAAACCGCCGCCTGCCATTTCAAAAATTGCTTCTTCATCTTTTTCTTTTTCCAAAACGGTCGCCGCCAGCACAAACGAACTGATGTGCGAAATATGCGAAATATATGCGGCGTGGATGTCGTGCTGATGCGATTCCATTTGTTTAATGTCCATTCCAATCGCCCGATACATTTTTTCAACCGTTTCAACTGCGTCTATATCGCTTTCGTCAACATCGCAAAAGATACAGATTTTACCGTTGAAAAGCCCCGAAATCGCCGCCGTCGGTCCCGAATATTCCGTTCCCGCCATCGGATGCGAAGCAACATAACGATTACGATTCGGAGAATTTCGCACGCCGTCAATAATCACACCTTTGGTTGAACCGCAGTCGGTAACAATTTGATGTGGTTTAATACGTTCAAGGACGTATTTCA
>DAORIL010000800.1:0-2951 GCA_035438525.1 Pyrinomonadaceae bacterium | reverse complement strand
CAGGAAACCCCAGCTTATCAACTTGCGGTAAATTTTCCATTGGTTGATGTTACCAAAGAAAACGGGGCAATTGATATTGTTCGCAAAACTCATCTTTTAACCAAAGAAGAAGGATTAAAGCTGATTGAAACAGGAATGGCAAAAATTGAAACTTTTCCGCTGAAAATTGGCGATGTTATGATCCGAGATGTTCGTGGTTTGCATCGTGGAACTCCAAACTTAACAGACGAACCGCGTCCAATGTGCGTGATTGGCTACAGTCGGCGCTGGCTTTTCAGACCGGAGGTTTCAATCAGGATTCCAAAAAAAACTTGGGAAAGTTTGTCCGAAAAAGCAAAACAACTTTTACGCTTTAATCCCCGGGTTGAATCTTTGAATGAAGTCGAAAATAGTGAAATTTATCAAGCCTTTGCCTATTAAAAAATGGACAACAAAGAATTAAATTAAGTGAGGGAACTTTACAAAAGACCCGAATAAATTCCTAAGGGGAACATTATTTAATTTTCACAAATAACTGAAAATGAACTAGGCTGACTTTTAAAACGTTTGATTGCTATTGCGGCAAAACATGCGCTAATTAACGATCCTAGTTTTGAGATTATTGTTAAAAACAAATTAGGTTTATTACTGTTAGTTGCTGCCTGCAAACGTGCCCCCATTTTTAGGGAAATCCAAAATGAAAATCCAACACCAGTTCTCAAAATTTAACCACGGACAAAATAATTCTTGAAGAAAAATTTTTGCCGAAATAAACCCGTTCCGTTGCTTTTTTAAAATCCTCGATTGTTGCTAAATTATAATTCGGAACGAATTTCTGCGGGTTACGCGCCACCAACGGAAACCAGGTGCTTTGTATTTGCAGCATTATTCTGTGACCCTTTTTAAAAGTATGGACAATGCCCGGCATCACGAAAGAAATTTCGGTAGGAAGGTTTGGCTTCATTGCTTCGGGGCGTTCAAAACTGTTTCGGAATCTAGCCGGAAATGGTTCGCCTCTTAAAAGCATTTCGTAACCGCCCGGCTCAAAATTAGGCGGGGCAGCATCTTCGGGTGGTTTTTTGCCTTCCGGGTAACAAAAATCTAAAGGAAAAACATCTATTAATTTCACAATGAAATCAGAATCAGTCCCGCTGGTTGATACAAAAAGTTGGGGTTTGATGTCGCCTGCCACGGTTAAATCTTCATTTAAAACCTCACTTTGATAAACCAGAACATCGGGGCGGTTTGAGACAAACCGTTGATCTTCGGTCATAAATTCAGGAGGATAGCCCATGGTCATTTGCTGGGTAAAAGGAACCGGATTCAGCGGGTCGGAAACATATTCGTCAAAACCGCTCTTGGCGGTCGGTTTTTGAAAAGAAAGTTTTTTGTCTTTCGATAAATAAATTGGCACCGGAGTCGAGTTTGCCGGATTGTAGCCGTCTAAACTGATCCAACGGTTAGCACCCGTGTCAAAAACATTAACTTCCTTCAGGTTTGAAATATCCCCTTTGTCTTTTAGATAAAAATTAAAGAACGGCAACTCAAATTTTGTCCTGTAATCAACCGCTGTTTTTTGTCCGAAATAAGCCGTGCCGAGCCAATCCCCTGCAACACGGGACCATGTATTGTGTGCCCACGGTCCCATCACGAGAACGTTAAAAATTCCAGGATTTTGTTTCTCTATATACTGATATGTGCGAAGTGCCCCGTATAAATCTTCGTTGTCAAACCACCCGCCGACAGTCATTACCGGCGTTTTGATATTTTTAAGTTTCGGAAGATTGTTGCGGTCTTTCCAGAATCCGTCATAGTTAGAATGCGCCGCCGTTTCATCCCAAAATTTGCTGCGGACGCCCATCGCCTTTGCGTAAAAATCACCTCCTTCTTTCAAACCGCCGAGCCTGAGAAAAAAACCGTAACCATCTTCCGTTTCCCATTTAAAGGGTTCAGCGAAACTGAAATCATTAATTTTCAAGCGAGTTGGATCATCAAAAAAAGTATAAAAGGGATAATTTTGCGCCAAAATCAAAGCACCATTATGATGAAAATCGTCGCCCAAAAAACAATCGGAAACCGGTGCTTGCGGACTGGCAGCTTTGATTGCCGGATGTGAATTAATCAGCGCGGCGGAGGCGTAAAAACCTGCATATGAAACCCCGTAAATGCCGACCCGACCATTATTGTTCGGGGTGTTTTTTAACAGCCAGTCAATCGTATCGTAAGCGTCGGTTGATTCGTTGGTGTCCGTCGTAGATTTTAAGATTGCTGGTCGCAGATGTTCGAATTTACCCTCACTCTGCCATAACCCGCGCACGTCCTGATAAACGAAAATAAATCCTTCCCGTGCGAACAAATCGCTCGGACCAAGTAATGGCTTATACCAATCTTGACCATTCTCATCTTTTCCGTAAGGGAAAACGGAAAACGGTGTGCGGTTGAGCAAAATCGGATATTTGTTTGATTTGTTTTTCGGCTCGTAAAGAACAGTAAATAATTTTACTCCGTCGCGCATTGGAATCATTTCTTCGCGTTTCGTGTAATTTTCCTTGATATAATCGCGCAAATTTTGCACTGGTTGAGCACCTGTGGAGGTAATAAAATAAAAAGTGAAAATAATGGTAAAAAACAACGGGCAAAAATATTTCATAATTTTCATAAAATTTGATAAAACCATAATTGAATTGTTCGGGTTAATTTTTATTTGCTTAATTCCGATTTGAGTTTTGTCATTTCACCGAGTAATTTAGTTTCCCTGACCATCTCTTCCATCTTCAATGTTTTAGCCATCCGGACGATTTCAAAATTCAAAGTTTCGATTTCGGTTTGCCGCTTATTTTTAATATCCTGCAAAGTGGAGATGAGCTGCCCGTCGGAAGATCTACTGATCAAAAGAAGACTTTCTATGATTTCATCAGTTTCCAGAGCAATTCCCTTAACTTTTGAAATCTCGACGCATTCTTTGATCAATC
>DAORIL010000799.1:0-2963 GCA_035438525.1 Pyrinomonadaceae bacterium | reverse complement strand
GTCACGAGTTAGAAACTCCATAATTCCAGCTGTGACCGCGACTGCTGCATTTTTCGGATTTCTGCCCGTTGCAAAAGCATTTGGCGTTTGTTCGGGAATGATATAAACCTTGGGCATTGGCAACCCGGCACGTTCCGCCAAAGTTTTCACCATTTCATACAATTCGGGAACTTCATTTGCTGTAACTTCTTGAGCCTTATACATTTTCAAAACAATTTTGTCCGAAAACCAGTAAGCACCAAAATTCATGGCAAAAGCTAAACCCACAGCTATTGCAAACCCGAATGTTCCGCCAAATAATTGGCCGATAAAAAGAAACAAAGCTGTCAATAAACCTAACAAAGCCACAGTTTTGAAACGATTCAACATTTTTTTCTCCTATTGTTCGCAAAAGAAAAAGACCTCGTGCGAACATATTAAAAAATAATAGTTCTGCACAAGGTCTTGATATTTTCTTTGTTGAGCCGAGTTGGTTTAACCAACTGTCTTGACGACTTCAACAAACCTCAACGGGCTATCTACTCCCCTTGCTCAATTTGTTATTTATACTTTAATCAAACATTATTTTTTTGTCAAGATTAAACCCAAAAAAAGTTTGTGATATACTTACTTATTTTGTAAAGAGCAAGTATTGGGGAATAAATGAATAAAATTGAGATTATCCCACTTGGCGGAATCGGCGAATTTGGAATGAATTGTATGGGCATTCGATTCGACGACGAAATGATAGTGGTGGATGCAGGAATGGGGTTTCCGGAAGAAACCCCTTATGGAGTTGATATTTCAATTCCAAATTTTGATTTTTTAGAGGAATATAAAGGCGATTTAACCGCTTTAATTCTCACACATGGGCACGAAGATCATATCGGGGCTTTGCCCTATTTTCTGAAAAAATTTAATTTGCCGGTTTATGCGTCAAGATTTACATTAGCTTTAGCAGAAAAAAAATTAGACGAGCACGAAATGCTCAATGATGTTTTGCTGCATCGGGTAAAGCCAAACGATATTGCAGAGATCGGACATTTCAAAATCGAATTTATTCACGCTTCACATTCTTTGGTTGATTGCTTTTCTTTAGCTATTAAAACTCCAATTGGCACGGTTATTCACACGGGAGATTATAAAATTGATGATACCCCAATTATTGGAAAACCCTATGATTTGAAAACTTTAGGAAAATACGGAGATGAAGGCGTTTTGGCTTTATTGGGCGATTCAACCAATGCTACAGTTGAAGGGAGAACTCCTTCGGAAAATGCTGTAGTTCCTGCCTTTGAGGAAATCTTTGAAACGGCACAGGGACGGATAATTGTTTCGACCTTTTCTTCTTCAATTCATCGCTTGCAAATAATATTTGAACTTGCCCACGCCTTTGATAAAAAAGTGGCTGTTATCGGGCGTTCAATGCAAAAAAATGTCGAAATTGCCAGTGAATTTGGACTTTTACAAATTCCACCTGATACTTTGGTTGGAATTGGTGAATCGAGAGCCTTAAATGATGATGAAATAGTTTATTTGGTGACAGGTTCACAGGGAGAATCGAGGGCTGCCTTATGGAACATGGCAACTTCAACTTTTAAGGGCTTGGAAATTGAAAATGGTGATACGGTTGTTCTATCAGCCAGAATTATTCCGGGTAACGAAAAAAACATATCCCGTTTAATCGGAAGTCTTTACAAACGCGGTGCCAACATTATCGAAGAAAAAAGGCGTTTGATTCATGTTTCGGGACATGCCTCCCAGGAAGACATTAAAATCATGACTCAAACTGCCAAACCGAAATATGTGATTCCAATTCACGGGGAATACCGGATGCTGTTCCGCCATAAAGAGTATGTCAAAAACCATCTTGGTTATGAGGATAAAGATGTAATTTTGATTGAAAACGGCGATGTTCTGGAAATTGATGAATTCGGCGCACGGGTTACTGCCAAAAATGAACTTTATAAAATGTTTATTGATGAAGAATCAAGCGGGGAAGTGGTCTATGATACGATTCGTGAGCGTAAAAAACTTGCTTATGGCGGCGCGATTTCATTAGTTGTAACCTTAGATAAAAATACCAAAGAATTAGTTGAAACTCCACAAATTACTTATCAGGGGGTAGCCGGAATTGATTTCACTAATGGAATGATCGAAGGGGCACGGCAAGCAATTACTGATGCCATTCACACGATGAAAAAGGAAGAAATCAACGATAAACCGTGGTTCAAAGAGAATTTACGGATACATTTGAAACGATTTATTCAAAAAGTAACAGGGACAAAACCTGTCATAATTCCAACGGTTGTCGAGGTGTAAGGGATTGGAAGTAAAAGAATTACTCAAACAAACCCGCGTTGAAGTTTCGCCCGAAACTTATTTCATTATTTCTTTGCAGGATAAAGAATGGCAAAAACTCCTGGAAAATCCAGAACTCTCGCCGCGAATGACTGCACCATTTATGATTTTCAAAGATAAATGGGAAATTACTTTGGTCATTGATGAAACCGACTTTCAAACCTGTCGCCATGCCATTCGGGATGCCAAAATCGAAGGAGGTTTTCGCCTTTTGTCATTTGATAAAATTTTAGATTTTAATGTGGTTGGATTTCTTGCCGAAGTTACACGACTTTTAGCCGAAGCAAATATTTCAATCTTTGCAATTTCGGCATTTTCACGCGACCATTTGTTGATTAAACAGGATGATTTAGCAAAGTCTTTGAAAGTTTTGGGTGAAGTTGTTGAGGAGTTATGTTAAAAAATGGATTGGAAAAATAAAGTCGTATTTTTAACCGGTGCATCAAGTGGCATTGGCGAAGCCTTGGCGATTGATTTAGCGAAAAAAGGTGCATTTCTTGGGTTGCTGGCGCGGCGCGAAGATTTACTCAAACAACTTGCCGAAAAATGTCAATCGGTTGGCGGAAAAGCTCGCGTTTTTGCCTGTGATGTGACTGATGAAAAAGGAGTTGCAGAGGCTGTTG
>DAORIL010000798.1:0-2974 GCA_035438525.1 Pyrinomonadaceae bacterium | reverse complement strand
CGATTTTGAACATATTCAGACGCTTCAAGCCACAATCATTAAAGCCTATATTTCGGATAAAAAAATAAATTACCAAAAAATCAGCGATTCAGCTTTTGAAATTTCAAAGAGAGCTGCCCGATTGGATGTCAATCTTTTTATTCCAAAGGAAGAAAGGCAAAATAAAGGTAACAAGAAAGTAGAGGTCAAACCAAAAGGGGTTAAAGATTTAATTGTTGAACTGGATAATGATATTGGAAATTTTGTCAATAGTCCGATTTTTACCAACAATAAATTAGTTGATTCTAAAGCCTCGGAAAACTCCCAAATTGAGCTGGAAAAAATTATCAAACTTAGCGAATTATTGGGGCAGGAAGCAATAAAGTTTAAGTAATAAAATTCATTAGTATATTTTTTAGGTAAGGCGAGAATTATTTACTCGCCTTTTTTCAAATCAAATGAAAAATTATCTAACTATTTCCCTGACTCTGATTTTTATTTTGGGCAATTTTAACCTTTTCGCACAGGTTTTAGGCGATCCGATGGATGTTGGTCAGGATTTTCAAAAACCGGAAAATGTCTATTTTATCGGCAATCAATTAATAAATTTTGATATTGCAAAAGGCGAAGGTAAAATCAAATGGGACAGATATTTGCGGACGACTTCACTTAATTTCAATAAGGTTGACATTGGTTTGAGCAAAGGCAAAGCAACCGAATTTCCTGGCACCGAATATGACGAAAATCCTGTTCTGCCTTTTTCTATTTCATTTGTTACGCCGCGAACGATTCGTCTGAGGATAAACTCACGCGAAACTTTTTTTGATAACAAACCGTCATTAATGTTGGTTGGTGAACCTCCAAAAGATAATTCGTGGAAAGTTGAACAAAATGAAAAAGAGATAGTTTATTCAAGCACTTACGGCAAAGTCCGCATCATCAAAAATCCGTGGCATATTGAAATTTATAACGCTCAAGCAAAACTTTTAACCCGAACGCAAAATATTGGTGACCCGCATACTTATTTGGGAACCATACCATTTTCCTTTATGCGTCGGGCAAGCGACTTAAACCGTCGTTTCGCTGCCACTTTTGAACTTTCACATGATGAAAAAATCTTCGGTTGTGGCGAATCTTTTACAGGTTTGAACAAACGGGGACAAAAAATCAATGCTTTCACCCGTGATGGAATGGGCGTGCAGGGGCAGTTGATGTATAAGCCTATCCCATTTTTTCTCAGTAATCAGGGCTATGGAATGTTTGTTCATACTTCGGCACCGGTTACCTTTGATTTTGGAAACAGTTACGATCAGCATAACGTCATTTATTCAGCTGATGACAGTCTGGATTTATTTATTTTTCTCGGTGAACCAAAAGATATTTTGTCGGAATATACGGCTTTAACGGGCAGAAGTCCGGTTCCGCCGTTGTGGTCATTCGGCTTTTGGATGAGCCGGATAACTTATAAATCCGAGGATGAAGTGCGGAATGTGGCGGCAAAACTTCGTCAGTATAAAATTCCGACTGATGTTATTCACCTTGATACAGGTTGGTTTGAAACCGATTGGCGCAGTAATTACGAATTTTCCAAATCGCGTTTTCAAAATCCGCAAAAAATGATTGCCGATTTGAAGAATCAGGGCTTTCACGTTTCTTTGTGGCAATACACTTATTTCACACCGAAAAATGAGTTGTTTAAGGAAATTGTTGATAATGGTTACGCTGTCAAAAATGATGGCGGCGGACAGCCCTTTGAAGATGCTGTTTTGGATATGAGCAATCCGGCGGCAGTTAAATGGTATCAGGGAAAACTCGCCAATCTTTTGAAAATGGGAGTTGGCGCGATCAAAGTTGATTTCGGCGAAAGCGCACCAATTTCGGGACAATATTTTTCCGGCAAAAGCGGTTTATATGAGCATAATCTTTATCCGTTACGCTATAACAAAGCCGTTGCCGACATCACTAAACAAACAACTGGCGATTCGATAATTTGGGCGCGAAGTGCTTGGGCAGGAAGTCAGCGTTATCCGTTACATTGGGGCGGCGATGCTGAAAATACAAATTCTGCTATGGCGGCGGAATTACGCGGTGGTTTGTCGTTCGGTCTGTCGGGTTTTACCTATTGGAGTCACGATGTTGGTGGATTTGTTGACCGTGCGCCGCGCGATTTGTATCGGCGTTGGATGGCTTTCGGCGTTTTGACTTCGCACACCCGCTCACACGGTGCGCCTCCGCGAGAGCCCTGGGAATATGATGAAGGATTGACCGAAGATTTTCGGCGGGCTTTGGGCTTGCGTTATTCGCTGATGCCTTATATTTACGCACAGGCAACAGATTCCTCTGCGAAAGGTTTTCCGATGCTGCGGGCACTCTTTTTTGAATTTCCAAATGACCGAACTTCGTGGACGATTGACGACGAATATATGTTCGGCGAAAGTTTGCTGGTCGCGCCGATTTTTGAAGATGCCAAAAATAATCGTCAGGTTTATTTTCCGCCGGGAGAATGGATCGATTATCAAACCGGAAAAGTTTATCAGGGCGAAAAATGGCACGAAATTACAGCTGGCGAAATTCCTGTCATTTTATTGGTCAAAAATCATTCCGTTTTGCCGCAGGTTAAAGTTGCTCAAAATACTGCGGAAATTGATTGGAATAATGTTGAATTACGGATCTTTAGCACGGATAATGCAAATCTGTCGGGAAAATTTGCTTTGCCAAATGGAAATTTGCAAAATATTGATCTAATAGTTTCTAAAAATAATTATGCTTTGAAAAACGATTTTTCAGGCGGAAAAATTAAATGGGAAATTAACCGTTTTGGAACAAAATAAGTTAGAATTTTCGAGCATAAAATTATGATAAAAGTAGAAAATCTGGTCAAAAAATTTGGCGATGTGGTTGCCGTTGACGATATTTCTTTTGAAGTTGAAGCGGGCGAAGTTTTTGCTTTTCTTGGTCCGAACGGCGCCGGGAAAACGACCAGCATCAAGATGTT
>DAORIL010000797.1:0-2979 GCA_035438525.1 Pyrinomonadaceae bacterium | reverse complement strand
CAGCAACAGCAACAGCAACAGCAACAGCAACAGCAACAGCAACAGCAACAGCAACAGCAACCACGATCAATTGAGAACACTTGTAAAATTGTATTTAATCCCAGAGATTACAAAGGAACATATTATCTCAATAATGACCGAGATAATCCTTTAGTTGGATTACACGAAGAACGTTTATCAATGACCCCAAACGGTTCTCATTTTATTGAAATTGGCGGCTCAGGCTATACTGATGCGGTAATTTATTTTAGCGTTTCCAATGATTGCAAAGTTTCGCCTTATAAAGAAAATATTAAGGCGGCTGTATTTGGAGGTAACGTAATTACTTTTAAAAATGTTCAAATTGAGGTTGATCCTCAGGAATATGGCGGAGATTACACGATGAAAGGATTTCGCGGAATTTCTACCTCCAGATCGAACACGTTTTTTACAGTTGTCCCAAATGTTGGGAGTTTTTTAGAAGTCAATGGTTTAGGTATAGGTGCGGTTGTCTATTTTAAAGTCGAAGAAAGTGGACATATAATTGTGGACAATGGGAATTTAAATCCAGAAAGGAACAGTTTAGATTCTGCCTATGTTGATTGTAATCCACAATATTCTCCCAAATTATGCAATACTTTAACCCTAAAAAATATTAAATTAAAAGTTGAACCACCGCATAATTACACAGGTCCTTTTCAAATAGGCACTATTAGGGCATATAGTGGAATACAGGAATTAATTGTCATTCCTAGTTTGGTAATTC
Source organism: Pyrinomonadaceae bacterium (assembly GCA_035438525.1). Classification (GTDB taxonomy): domain Bacteria; phylum Acidobacteriota; class Blastocatellia; order Pyrinomonadales; family Pyrinomonadaceae; genus JAIBCC01. Next base: position 2,234 of record DAORIL010000797.1, on the reverse strand, counting down.
CTATTCTAATCGCAGAAAATGCGGTAAAATATCCTAAGCTAAAAGCAACTTGTATTGAAGTTGATAATTTGCCCTGTCGCCCTTCTCCTATTACCATCGAATTAAAAGATAATCAGGGTAATATACAAAATTTTAAATTAACCGTTTCACCAATGAAATGATAACTATTTCAGTTTAAGTAAAGGGACAAAATAAACTATTAAATGTTAAGCAAAGGGCACACCGTGCTTCCATCTGGCAGTTTACGTCCGGCGCGAATTGTTAAGTTTAACTTTAAGTTGACTTTAGAATAAACTTCACCTTAACACAAACATTCTTCTCTTCCGTAAAAAAACGTAACGCCTCAAATCCACCTTCGCGTCCCATTCCCGAATCTTTGACACCGCCGAAAGGTGTCCGCAAATCACGCAGCAGCCAACAGTTTATCCAAACAATTCCGGCTTCGATTTGGCTGGCTACGCGATGGGCAACACTTAAGTTTTCCGTCCAAATGGTCGAAGATAAACCGTAACGCACTGAATTGGCATATTTTAGAACTTCTTTTTCGGTTTTAAATGGCTGAATTGTGACGACCGGACCGAAAATTTCTTCCTGATTAGTGCGGCAATCGTAGGCGAGATTTTCGATAATAGTTGGTTCGATAAACCAACCATTTAATTTTGGATTTTGGATTTTGGATTTTGGATTGTTTTCTTCCAAATTATAGTTTTCTTGTGATAAATCAACAGCTTTACCTCCACATAAAATTGCTCCACCTTCTTCTTTGGCAAGTTCGATATAAGAAAGAATTTTCTCGAAATGTTGTTTAGAAACGATTGCACCCATATTTGTTTCTGCATTTTTAGGATTTCCGATTTTTAACTGTTTGGTGCGCTCAACAAAATCAGTTTTGAATTTTTCGTAAATAGATTTTTCGACAAAAATCCGCGAGCCACAGAGGCAAATTTCGCCTTGGTTTGAGAACGAAGAAAGCAAAGTGGTGTTAATCATTTCCTCGTAATTGCAGTCGGCAAAGATGATATTCGGATTTTTTCCGCCGAGCTCAAGGGATAATTTTTTGAACATTGGCGCAGTTTCTTTAGCTATCCATTCACCTGTGGCAGTTCCACCAGTGAACGACAAAGCCTTGATTTCTTTATGTTTGACAATTGCTGCTCCCGTTTTAGTTCCGAGTCCGTGAACGATGTTCAAAACACCTTTTGGTAATCCTGATTCGATGCAAAGTTTTGAAAGAAGATATGCAGTCATCGGTGTCACTTCCGAAGGTTTAGCCACAACACAGCAACCAGCCGCGATTGCCGGAGCAATTTTCCAGGTGAAAAGATAAAGTGGTAAATTCCAGGGCGAAATACACCCAACCACGCCAATCGGTTGACGCAAAGTGTAATTGATTGCTTGATTTACCGTTTCGTAAGATTCGTTTGAAAGGTGCATTTGCGCTGTCGCATAAAAACGAAAATTAGCGGCCGCTCGTGGAATATCAACCCGTTTTGCTAAAGAAACAGGCTTGCCATTATCCACGCTTTCGGCATCTGCCAGTAGATCCAAATCGCGTTCGATCAATCGCACGAGTCGCATCAAAATCTCAAAACGCTCGTCGTGAGAAGTTTTCGACCAAATCGGAAAAGCACGTTTGGCGGACTCAACTGCGAGCTCGACATCCTGTTCATCCGAATCGGGAATTAAACTATAAATTTCAGCAGTCGCAGGATTAAAATTATCCAAATATTTTCCCGAAATTGGCGCAACTAATTTACCGTCAATGTAATTCTCAATTTTTTGCATTTATTTGATTTTATTATATTTCCGCAAGATTGTCAGCGTTTTTTCGATTGGTAAGGCTTCAACTGTGCGACCTTCACGACCTTTAACCGTTGTAGCACGAAAGAGGGAATTAAGGATTGCTTCTTCGGTGGCTTCGATGGTGGCTAAAAACAGTGGCGACATTGCATCGTTTGAAAGCAAAGTTCCATTTCGTGTCGTTTGCCCGTTTTCAAGCTGCCTAAGTCGATTTTTAGTCGAAAAAGCGATTGCATAATCGCCGCTCCCATTTGTCATTGCCGAACCTGTTCTGGCTAAACCTGACATTGCGCGGGAAGCCATTCGTTTTAATTGCCGCGCATCAACGGGCGCATCTGTTGCAATTACGATAATTATCGAACCGTCCGCCCAATCATTAATTTCGGTTGGATTTTGCGAAATACTTTTTTGAGATTTCTCTATTTCTTCTTTCA
>DAORIL010000796.1:0-2983 GCA_035438525.1 Pyrinomonadaceae bacterium | reverse complement strand
CAGAATAACCGGATAATAAAAGTCTGAAGTAAGTTTTGCTTGTTCCAGTTCGGCACCGGATTTTGTCCGCAATCCTTGAATTTCATCTTTTGCCCAACCAATCGTTCCATCAAAACCATTGAGATTATTTCCAAAGCCACCCAAATTTATTGAAACCAAATTCATATTTGGTGCCTTGAACAACATTTCAAAAGTTCCGGTGATATTCATAGCTGGAATTTCGATTGTTCCTTTATAAATTCGACTGGTAAGTTTGAAGTAGTTTTCCTTACCCCCAATTGAATCCGAATATTTTTTGAAAATATCCTGCGCTGACGGTAGTTTGGTAGTTTCCTGTGCTATTGATTGGTATGTTATTGAAAAAATCAATGCCAATAAAATCAGTAAAAATTTGTTTTTCATTTATTCTTAAGTATCTCCTTGATTGCTGTTTCGATTTGTAAATCCCGCCCTTGTAATAAAGTTTTGCGGGTTAATTTAACTTCAACGTCAGGTTTAACTCCGCATCCCTCAACTAAAATATTACCGGGCGATCTGTAATCAGAAGTTGCATATAAAAACTTAGCTCCGGTTGGCAATTTTTCAATAATTGCCGGTAAAACAGCGCCTGCAGATGTTGTTCCGACCACCTTTGCCCGTTTGATCCCTTGCATTCCAGCTGTAAAAACCTCACTTGCCGAACCGGTTCCTGAATCAGTTAAAATAATGAGCCTTCCGCTGAAGGGATTATCTTGAGGATAAACGGAAAGCTGGGTTTCCTGAAAACGATTCTTTGAGGTGCCAAGAGATGTTTCTTCTGTCACGAATAATCCCGCTAATCCTTGGGTCATTGCTCCGATTCCGCCAGGATTTCCCCGCAGGTCAATAATCAATCCTTTTGCATCCTGAAAGTTACGGATAGCTTCACGAAGTTTTACCATTTGGGGGAGCAGCCACATATTAAAGCGAATGTAGCCAATATTCTTTAGTATTCTTTTTTTTTCAAAAACAATCCTTTGGGGCGGCAAACCTGCCAATGCCGGCGATATTTCGCCAGTAAAGGCAACTCTTTCAATTTGAAACACCTGGAGTTTGTTTTTTTTATTAAGGGCTTCAATCTTGACTGAACTTCCAATTTTTCCGCTAATTGCGGCAAGTAAAATTCGATTTCTTTGAATTTCCTTTTGGGCAAGAGTATTTTTTCGCCTCCCTAATTTTTCTTCTAAAGGCGTTAAAATTTCGGCAATGGTCTTATCATTTATTCTCTGAATGATAAAACCCGGCTTTAGTCCGCTCCTTTCTGCGGGAGAATTTGGGTTAACTCTGATGATAATCAACGCTTTTTCAATAATCTGAAGATCGATTCCGATTTCTCCTTCACCGGAAATCGTCGGGGTAATTTCTGCATTTGGAGGAATAATGGAAAAATGCGATTGGTGCAATTCGCTTAACATATCTTGCAGAAGGGAATAAAATTCAGCATCTGTTTTGGCAGCAATTATTTTCGGCTGATAAATTTCGCCCACCTTTTTCCAATCAACTCCGCCAAAAGCTGGATCAAAATGTTTTTCATTGACCGTGTTCCAAACTTTTTCAAATGTTTGGGTTCGGCTCTCAAGGCTGGAGGTAGCTTGGGCTTTAAGTGAGAAAAAAAGCATTAAAATCAAAAAACTGGAGCTGATTATTCTGTTCATATGTGTAAAGTATTTAGTTCAAGAAATTTACAGGGTTTGTTGGGTAGTTACTCCTTCAATTAACTTTTCTTTTTTTGATTTGAAAGGGAATAGGATTACCTGAAAAATTTTAGTTGATTCAGGATATTCACTTGGTTCGGCAACTCCCAACTTTTCAGGCGAGGTTCCGGGTCGATAGTAAAACGTTCCGAAAACAATATCCCAAATAGCCAGGATGGCTCCGTAATTTTTCCCTTCATTAATATTTGCGCTATGGTGAAATCGGTGAAGTTCTGTGCCGATAAAAATGTAATTAAGAAATCCGGTTCTAATATCAACGTTAAAATGTGAAATCAATCCTTGTAACCCCATTAAAATATTAATTAAATAAATACTTTTGGCATCAACCCCAACTGCAATTAAAATGCTCTGAATTAATATAAAAGTAACCATCGAATACAGCGGGTGATTGACAGGGTGCATCAATAAATAAACTTTATCCGGCAAATGATGTGCAGAGTGAAGCCGCCAGAGAAAATTTCCAACGCTCCCCCCGGCATTATGACTCAACCGATGAAACCAATATTGAATAAATTCAAAAGTTATTAGAACAAATGTCGCATTGACAAACGGAAATTGTCTTAAGAATCCAGAATTTTGCTGGCTGGCGGCAATTGCAAAATAACCAAGTAAAAACCGCAACCCATACGATGTTAAACCGCTGGTTATCATATATTTGAGGTCCCGAAAAAATGATTGCCAGGTCATTTTCCATTCATTTTTTATCGGAAATATAAATTCGATAATAAGCAGTGAAATAAATTGGATTGGTGAAACGATGGCAAAAATCTTCTTTAGGTCCCATTCAAAAATTATGGCCAAGGAAAAAATTGATAGTTGGGTTACTAACAAGAATGGATAAAGTCCGTAAGTTACGGTTTTTTGTAGAAAGATTTTCATAAATAAACACACCGAAAATTTTTAACGGTTGTTTATTTTGGAGGTTTATTTTGAAATTGTCTTTGCAATTTTGGGGAATCAGTTTGCAAATCTTGCGATGAGTTTTATTGAATTGGGATAATTGGATTATAAATTTTTTTCTCCAATTTTTCATAATTTTTCCCAATTGGGTTTTCTGTAAAGGTTTCAAAATAATAGATGTTGGCGATTTGATATCCATTTTTTTTGAGCCAAAATTTTGAAAAAATTACCATTGTTTCAAAAGTTTTGGCAAAATCCCCTTGCGCTTTTATAATTGCGAACTTGCCGGCTGAAATTTCAAGTAATTGCATATTTGACGGAATTAATGGTTCGGCATTAACTGTCACAAC
>DAORIL010000795.1:0-2984 GCA_035438525.1 Pyrinomonadaceae bacterium | reverse complement strand
CTGCCCTGGAAATTACCGACAAAGAAAATGAATTAATAATGTTGCGCTTTGAATCAAGGGTTGATGGAGTATCATAATAAAAAATAAGTTTAAGGAGAAAAAAAATGGCAATTAATAGAAGGGCGGAAGCTCAATGGAACGGAAGTGTAGTCGAAGGAAATGGCAATGTAAAACTTGGAAGTGGTGCTTTTGAAGGTGAATATTCTTTCAATTCACGGTTTGGTGATGATACCAAACGAACAAATCCGGAAGAATTGATCGCAGCCGCACACGCAGCTTGTTTTTCGATGGCATTATCTGCAACTTTAGGAAAAGCTGGTTTTAAGCCCGTAAAAATAGAAACAAAAGCTAATGTTAAACTGGAAAAACAGGGTGAGGCTTTTGTGATTCCAAATATCATTTTAGAAACTGAAGCCGAAGTTCCTGATATTTCAGAAGAAGATTTTCAAACCTACGCGAAAAGCGCAAAAGAAAATTGTCCTGTTTCAAAAGTTTTAGCGGGTGCGGAAATTACTTTAAATGCAACATTAAAATAAATTTATGCTTTATATGGTTATCGAATCATTTAAAGACAAAGATGAAATTTATCGCCGTTTTGCCGAAAAAGGGAGAATGATTCCCGATGGTTTGAACTATGTTTCCAGTTGGATCGATACTGATTTCAGGCGTTGTTTTCAATTGATGGAAACCGAAAACGAAAAACTTTTTGACGAATGGATTGCTAATTGGAGTGATTTGACAGATTTTGAAGTGATTCCAGTAATAACTTCAAAAGAGGCTGCCGAAAGAACTTCAACCAAACAATAGGATTATGATAAACACAGAAATTCAAGAATATGCAAACCGTTTTACTTCACCGCAAAGTGAACTGTTAAAAGAACTTTTGGAAAAAACTTACGGCGAAAGGGCTGATAAATCGATGCTTTCGGGATTTTATCAAGGTCGTGTCCTTTCGATGATTTCTCATTTGGTTAAACCTCGCAGAGTTTTGGAAATTGGAACTTATGTTGGATTTTCAGCTCTTTGCTTTGCCGAAGGTTTGACCAAGGACGGAAAAATCATCACACTCGATATTCAGCCCGAAACCAATAAAATTGCCAGAGATTTTTTCGCTCGTTCCGAATATGCTGACAAAATTGATGCAAGATTGGGAAATGCAGTGGAAATTATTCCAACTCTGGATGAAACTTTCGATTTAGTTTTTATTGATGCAGATAAACCCAATTATACGAACTATTACGATTTAATTTTTCCAAAACTAAAGATCGGGGGAATCATCGCGGCTGACAATGTTTTGTGGAGTGGGCATGTTTTACAGGCAGAAAAAGGATTGGATGACGACGAAAGCACCGTTGCGTTGCACAAATTCAATCAAAAAATTCTGGTGGATGAAAGAGTCAGTAATGTTTTGATGACAATCAGAGACGGTTTAATGATTATCCGAAAGGAGCATGATTAATGGCCAAAGCAGAACTTAAAACCAAGTTAAATGAAGCAAATGTTGATGATTTTATTGATACCGTTGAATCTGAAACTGTTCGTGATGATTGCCGAAAAATCATAAAATTAATGTCAAAAGCCACTGATTCTGAGCCAAAAATGTGGGGCACGAATATTATTGGTTTTGGTTATCGGCTTTTAAAATATGATTCCGGGCGGGAACTTGATTGGATGCAGATCGGTTTTTCACCACGCAAACAGAATATAACTCTTTACTTAAATCTGGGCACGGGTTGGAATGAAAATTTGCTTTCTAAACTTGGCAAACATAAAACAGGAAAAGGTTGTTTGTATCTTAAATCTTTGAAAGATATTGATTTAGATGTTTTAGCAGAACTAATTCAAAATTCAGCAGATAACGCAAAATAGGAGAAAAATATGTCAATTTACGAAATTCCCGTCAAAACGATTGACGGAAAAGATACAACTTTAAACGATTACAAAGGAAAAACATTACTCATTGTCAATGTCGCCAGCAAATGCGGATTGACTCCGCAATATGAAGGCTTACAAAAACTTTACAACGAATACAAAGAAAAAGGGGTAGAAGTTTTGGGCTTTCCTGCCAACAATTATTTGGGTCAAGAGCCCGGAACCGAAGAAGAAATCAAAGACTTTTGTTCGACCAATTTCAACGTCACCTTTCCGATGTTTTCTAAACTTTCGACCAAAGGCGAAGATCAACACCCGCTCTACAAATATTTGACCGAAACCAAACCTGATACTGATGTCAATGACGGCGAATTAGAAGAAAAATTAAAAGGCTATGGTTCAGTCCGTTCGACGCCCAGCGAGGTTCTTTGGAATTTTGAAAAGTTTTTAGTAAATAAAGACGGCGAAATTACTGCTCGTTTTGCACCGGATGTAAAGCCTGATGATGAACGGTTATTGGCAAAACTTGAGGCAGAATTGGGATAAAATTCGTCAGTATTCGGTGTTCGGTGGTTGGAAATCGATAAAGAATTATCTGACCACTGACCATTTTTATGGAAAAAAGAAAACTTGGTAAAACAAATTTAGAAGTTTCAACGCTCGGTTTTGGCGGGTGGGAAATTGGTTCTACCAAGATTTCACAGAGTGAAGTAACCGATTTATTAAATTCAGCAATTGATTCAGGTTTGAATTTAATTGATACCGCAGCGGCTTATTTTGATAGTGAAAAACTGATTGGTGAAGCGGTTTCATTACGCCGAAATGAAATCATTTTGATGAGCAAATGCGGTGCTTTAGAGGGATTTTCCCGCTACGACTGGTCAAAAAAAGGAGTTTTGGAAACGATTGAAAATTCGCTCCGATTGCTCAAAACTGAATATTTAGACGTGGCACAACTTCATAGTTGTTCAAAAGAAATTCTGCGCCAAGCTGATTGCATCGAGGGTTTAATTAGAGCCCAGGAACGCGGTTACACGCGATTCGTTGGTTATTCGGGTGACAATGAAAACGCCAAATATGCACTTGAGATGGATTTTTTCGATACTTTTCAA
>DAORIL010000794.1:0-2987 GCA_035438525.1 Pyrinomonadaceae bacterium | reverse complement strand
AAATGATAGTGCATTGTGATATTTTCAATTTTTGATTGGTTAAATTTTATTGTATTTATTCAAAAACAATTTTTCTTCTTGTTCGTCCTATCGAATCTAATTTGACTCTATCAAACAAGACAGAGCTTCCCAAAGTATCCCTGTTAATAAAACTTTTGCACGGCTACTTTACAAAAGTCCCGGTGTCAAAGATAATTCTAATCCTAGTTGTTATCAAAACCAAACAGTCAAAAAGGAGCAAAGGGATGAAAGTTTCGCGGCGGGATTTTGCCAAGATTATTGGTGCAGGTGCGCTTGGAGCAACAACGTTGACAGGTGTTCAGGCGAGTGAACCGAATTTAGAAAATGAATCTGTAATTCAAACTAAAAAAAGGACTTTTCCGAAAGGCTTTTTGTGGGGTAGCGCAACGGCTTCGTATCAGGTTGAAGGGGCATTTAATGAAGACGGGCGCAGTCTGACAATTTGGGATACGTTTTCAAAAACTCCCGGTAAAACCGTTAATGGGGCAACCGGCGATGTTTCGACCGATCACTATCATCGATACAAAGAAGATATTCAGTTGATGAAAAATCTTGGTGTCAAAACCTATCGTTTTTCGATTGCGTGGTCGCGTGTTTTCCCTGACGGCACGGGCAAACCCAACCCGAAAGGGCTTGATTTTTACAACAAGCTGATTGATGAACTTTTGAAAAACGGGATTCAGCCTTTTGCAACGCTTTATCATTGGGACTTACCACAAATTTTACAGGATAAAAACGGCGGCTGGGAATCGCGCGAAACTTCTAAGGCTTTTGCCGATTATGCAGGTTACACGACCGGAAAATTGTCGGATCGCGTCAAACATTTTTTCACCATCAATGAATTTGGAGCTTTTGTCGAACTCGGTTATCGAATCGGGATTCACGCTCCGGGTTTGAAACTTCCGCCTGCCAGATTTAATCAAACGCGGCATCATTCTGTCCTTGGACATGGTTTAGCCGTTCAGGCAATGCGAGCCTCTGCCAAGCCCGGAACAAAAATCGGTTTGGCTGAAAATATGGCAATTTGCTGTCCAGTGATTGAAACGGCTGAACATATCAAAGCCGCGCAGGAAGCCACCCGCCAGATCAATGCCCAATATATGACTGTTATTCAAGAGGGCAAATACACTGACCTTTATCTGCAAAATGCGGGAAAAGATGCGCCGAAGTTTACGGCTGAAGATTTGAAAATTATTTCAAGCCCGCTCGATTTTGTCGGCATCAACGTTTATACACCAACCTATATTCGTGCCGATGGTTCAAAACAAGGTTTCGCGGTTGTGCCGAATCCTGCGTCGTATCCGCATATGGCTTCGCAATGGCTGACCATCGGACCCGAAGCACTTTATTGGGGACCAAATCACCTCAACAAAATCTGGGGCGCAAAGGAAATTTATATCACCGAAAACGGTTGTTCTTCGTCCGATATTCCGGCGGCTGATGGCAAAGTTTATGACACTGACCGCGTAATGTATCTACGAAATTATTTGTCGCAACTGCAACGTGCAACCGAAGACGGGATTCCTGTAAACGGTTATTTCTTATGGAGTTTGCTCGATAATTTTGAATGGGCTGACGGTTACACTAATCGCTTTGGTCTGCATTATGTTGATTATGCTACGCAAAAACGCACGCCGAAACTGAGCGCAGATTTTTATAAACAAGTAATTGCTCAAAATGCAGTTGTTTAAAACAGAAAACACGGTGAGAAATTGTAATTTTTGCCGTGTTTTTTATTTTTTCAGCAATTGTGCGAAAGGTAATTTACTTGTCTTTTTGAAATAATCAACTCCACTAACAAAATCTCCGCTATCTTTCAAAAAATCCTTACTTGGTTTTTTGGGTTTCTTGGTCCTTAAATCTTTGAATTGAATTGCTTTCCGCAAAAGTTTGCCTTTTGAATCAAAATATAGTGTTTGCAAAACAATCATATCGTCGTAAAACGTCCCCATATTTGAATCAACCTTTGCCAAAGTTCCATCAGGACGAAAATAATGATAAACGTATTGACTCCAATCACCCGAAGGACTGAAAAGCGTAAAATTTGAATGAATTAGCTTACCGTTTTTCTGCCAATTAAAAGCAATTGTGTAAGTTTCGGTCTTTTCACGAAAATTATCCAGAGCCTTTTCCGAAGCAAATTTGCGCCATTTGGTTTTGGAATCATCGTTGTAATCGGAGATGTCCGCAAAAATAAGTTGCGGTTTTTTATTGCGTTTGACAAAAGAATCCACCGTTTTGCAATATGCGTCAATTCTTTTAATTTCGGCTTTTTTATTGGTTTGAGCTAGAACAATTGCAGTTTGAAAGGCAAAAAGCAAAAAGACGATTGTCAGCATCCGATAAATTTTCATAATTTGTTCTCCATTTACCAAAACTTCACTCAAAATCATTGAACGGCTTTTTACTTAACATATTGCAAGTCTTTTTACTTTTTATTTTTTACCTGATTTATTATCGTTTCTGCTATTTTTGCAAATTCTTCGTCAGTTACACCAACAGCACCTTTTTGTAATAATTCGCCGCCTTTTTGTAATGGAACCAGATGAATATGAACGTGAGCAACGCCAAAACCTTCAACAATGACACCGATTCTTTTGGCATTCATCGCAGTTTTTAACAGTTTGGAAAGTTCCTTAGCACGTTTGAGAATTTTTGAGTAAGTTTTTTCGTCCAAATCGAAAAGATATTCAAAATGTTTTTTTGGAATCAGCAGAGTATGTCCAGGCTGGATCGGTTTATGGTCGAGAAAGGCGAGAAAATCTTTGTCTTCCCAAACTTTAAAGGTTTTAGCTTTATTTTGTCCGAACTGGCAAAAAATGCAGTCATCTTTTATTTGTGCCTGCGATTCGTTCGGCAAAACTAATGGCAATAAACCGCTTGCCGCCGTGGCCAGCAAAAAATTCCGGCGCGATAGATGATTTGACATAGCTAATCATTGCACGAAAAATATTTAGCTTCAAAGT
>DAORIL010000793.1:0-2987 GCA_035438525.1 Pyrinomonadaceae bacterium | reverse complement strand
GTTATTTATAGGTTTATTGGGATTAATTGCCTGCGAACCGCCGATGAGTAATTCAAATTCAGCCGCAGTAAATTCAAACGTTAAATCAAATATAAATTCAAATAGTAATTCCACAACAATGGCTAATTCCAACGTTGTAAATTCTTCACCGATAGTTGTTGAAACAAAAGAGCCTGAGCAGTATCAGGCAAAAATTAACCTCAAATTTGAAGCCAATGGTGAACAACAAAAAACTGCTTTACCAACAATTACGACAAATTTTGCCCGAAACGGTCAGGAACGCCGGATGGAATTTAGTTTGCCGAACAATGAAAAGGTGATCTATTTGAATAAAGCTGAATCAAATTACCTGATCCTGCCAAATCGCAAGCAATACGCTATTTTAGATAAAGAATCGCTCGGAATTGAAATTCGTCAAATGATGCTTCCTTCGGAAATAATCAATCGTGTGAAAGCTGCTCCCGGCGTAGAAAAGGTTGGCGAAGAATCTTACAACGGGAAACAGGTAATTCGTTATCGTTATGGTGCAAAGACAAACACCCAAACCAACGCCGGACAGGTAAATACCGAATCAGCATTTCTGGTCGATAAAGAAACAGGGCTTCCGCTTTACAGTGAAACAGTTTCGTCTTCACAAAATGGTAATGTGCAGGGATACAGTAATTTACGGATCATTACCGAAATGAGCGATGTTTCCATGAATGTTACTCCTGAACTTTTTGCAGTTCCTGCTGACTATCAAAAAATTGATGCCGAACAGGTCAAAGCACAGGCAAATTTGATTTTTAATACGGTTGCTTTATTGCTCAACCAAATGATGAAATCGAATACGACAAATTCAAATTCAAATTCAAATTCAAATTCAAATATGACTAAGCCGATGCCGTCACCATCCGCAAACAAATAAAATTATGAGTAAGACATTAACCTTTTTCATCGGAAGTTTGCTGGGCATAATTGTTGGCGGCAGTTTGATTTTCTATTTTTTTGTCAGTGTTCCGCGTTCGGTTCAAATGGCAGGTGTTCCGATTCAACCGCCGAGTGCTGACCAACCAGTTCCGACTACAGCACAAATTGTTCTCAAACAAGAATTTTTTAACGATATTCTGAAAACGATTTTCCGTGACACTAATCCGCCGACCTTTCCTTTAGGAGCAACTGAAAATGGTGAAGCTCCTCCGCAAGTGGAAGGACAATGTGTTAGCAGTATCACAATTTTGCCGAATGGAAGCGGAATCAATAGCAGCGTAAGTTTTGCAAATAATAGAATTGTTGCTCCGCTTGCTTTTCGGGGAAGTTACAGCTCGATGTTTGGATGTTTCAATTTCAGTGGTTGGACGCAGGCCAATCTGGAAATGCGATACGATGCCGAAAAACAAATTGTATTTGGGTATCTGAATATCGAAACCGTCAATCTCGATGGTGTAAATCCTTTGTTGAGCGGGGTTATCACACCACTTGTGCAATCAACTCTCAATCAGCGTTTTAATCCGATTCAAATCTTAGAAGGCAGTAAGCTCGTCCTGGATTTGCCGTTGAAATCCTCAAAAGCAAAATTAAAGGCGAATGTGAAAGATGTTCGGTCAGAAATCAAGGACAATGCATTAAATTTGTATGTAATTTATGAATTTGTGGGTGAAGCTGTAAATTGAAAGGCGGAACGCGAATGTGAACAAGCCTGTTTTACAAAAAAGAATTCAGCTAAAAAGAATCTCACTTCCTCACTTTCACGTCAATTTATCGGGCAGCAAATTATTTTTGGATAAAATTGTTAATCTTTTCAATCATTCAATTTGTTTTGCCTAGCCAAATAATTTGGTTAAGTTAGAGTTCAAATTCTCTAAAATCTAAACTCCAATTGTTATTATTTAACATTAACTATTTTATCTCTGAAAATTGCCTGATAAAGCTTTTCGGCAAGTTCAAGATTGAGTGTTTTGAGCTGTGAATATTGTTCAAATGCTGAATTACGATCATTAGTTGCCAGATAGAGTGCGGCTAAATATAAACGTGCTTCACCAAAATTAGTATTAAGTTCAAGTGATTTTTTGAAAGATTTAATCGCACTTTTATTTTGTTTGGTGCGGCTGTAAACAAATCCCAGATTATAAAAAGCAAGCGCATTTTCAGGATCAAGTTGAACAACATGCTCAAGCGTCGAAATAGCTTCTTGATGACGATTCAAATCTGATAAGGCTATTCCTAAATCATTGTAAGCTAACAGATAATCCGGTTTCAGCCGAATAGCTTGTTGATATTCCGTGACCGCTTTCTCAGTTTGTTCTAAATGGTAATAAGCCGCGCCAAGATTGCGGTGAGCTTCTGCGTAATTTGGTTTCAACTGTAACGCTTGATTAAAACTTTTAACGGCTTCTAAATATGAGCCGGAATCGCTTTGAGCAACACCGAGATTATTATAAGCCGCAGCAGAATTCGGTTTGAGTTGAAGATATTTGTTAAAAGCCTCAATTGCTTCGCTGTATTTGCCTTCAGCATAAAACTTTGTGCCTTGATTATAAATAGAATTGGTTTCATCAATTGATTGTGCCAAAGCCGATGTTATGATTGCCGATAAAATAAGAACTAATGTGATAAAACGCGAACTTTTCATTATTGCCTCCGTAAAGATTTATTAATTGTGATGTTTGCTCCGACACTGGTATGATGTCGGAACAAACCCGGTCAAAAGAAGCTGCTCTAACCAACTTCAAATAACCTATTCGCAAATTAGTCGAAGGGCTTTTGAAAGTCTTTCCGAAAACGTGAAATTTTCCTGATATTTTCTTCGTAAAAAATAGATGTTGTTCAGTAAGTATTGATTCAACAATATTTTAGAAAAGTTTTAAAAAGATTGTTGTCATAAAGTTTTACGGAGCGGTGTTTTTATAATGTAACGACTAATTTTGCACTGCCAAGAAATATTGATTTGAGTTATGAACGTGCAGAATAAACTTATTTATGAATTCGGTTCCTTTCGTTTAGATCCG
>DAORIL010000792.1:0-2987 GCA_035438525.1 Pyrinomonadaceae bacterium | reverse complement strand
TGACGCGCGTGTTTCCGCCTTTCTAAATTTTTATTGTTTTTCCAAACTCCACTTCTGCGCTTCGTTGCGTGAACGCAGGATGGTTTGTCCTGTTCCTTCGTCTTCGATATGAATGGCTCTGCCGCCGAATCTGACATTGACCAGCACCACGCCGTCATCTTTTTTCTCAAAACGCCAATATTGTTCGCCTTCGGGATTATCAGATTTATCGGTCAAGGCAATTGCGCTTTGATCGTTTTCGACCGTAACCAAACATTGATCTTCTTTGCTGACGGGGATGATACGAAAGGCTTTGGGGAATTGGTCTGGCGCGGCTTCAAATTTCCATTTGCGAAGCTCTTCGTCACCGTCTTTTTTAGAAACTACACCATCTTTGCCATCGTTGAGCGAAAGGAAAAACTCATCGTGTTTGATGAAATAGGGAACATCGTTTTCAACGGCAATCAGATCAGATTGAATTGCATCATTTTTGAGCGGTTCGCCCGAATAATCACGGCGAAATTCCATCACGGCTGTCGTTCCGTCGGTCGCTGCCCAACGTCCTTTCAGATATTCATAATTTCCTTCCTGGGTATAAGCCAACGAACGGACAACGGTCGAGGCAGCATTATTATTGCCCCCAAGTTTTTTTTCAGGCTGCCAGAACATCATTTTTTTAGCGAAATTGAAAGAACCCGTAAAAGCATAATGTCCGGTATTTTTCGGATTAAGTTTGTCGTCTGCCGAATAATTGCCGGTCAGATTTTCGTAAGTGCCGCCGATGTCGAGCTTGGCATCATAACTTGTCCAAGTTCCGGCAGGTAAAACAAAATTCCACCTTTTGTTACCTTCCCAGTTGTAGGCGGCATTGGCAGGAATTTTGGCATTTTTATTGACCGAAACGACGTGACCTTCCCAAACGCCTTCGAGAGTTTGGGCAAAACTGACTGTTGACATCGCCGCCAACAATAAACTGACTAAGATAATTAATTTGATTTTGTTCATTTTTCCTCTTTCACTCTAAAAATTATTGTTTGCTGTAGTTTCTCCCTGAGCGGGCAAATTCTTTTCAAAGAGAAACTACCAGCCTGATATTGTCTTTAAAGTAATTTGATAGGTTTTCCGGTTTTATCCACAATACGGAGTCTCAAGAGTTTCCATTCAATTTGAAGATACGCGCCGGGATTTTTGTCTGTGCCGGAAAACCACTTTACCTGATTTTCATTGTTATAAGCTACCAGGTTGCCGTCCGCCTGCATTCTGAGTTCATTTCCGAATTTAATTCGATCACCCCAGATTTCCCAGCTGCCCGAAGCCCACACAGCCTTGGACGAAGTATTGTATATAACAATGTTTCCGTCGAATTGATAGGTAAAATAGCTGCTGCTCTTTGGGTCGGTAATCTTGGTGTCTTTGGGAAATGTTTTACCGGAAGTCAGTAAAGTTGTCCAGTTAGTGCTGGCTAAGATTGCCTCATCTTCTTTTTGCTTCTGTTCCTTCTGTCTGGCTTCTTCTTCTGCTCTTTTTCTCCTAGCTACTCCCTCCATACAAGCACGAATACTCCAAACAGCCCTTTCACATTCATCCTCAAACTTCGACTTATTAGAAACAAAACTAAATGATGCCGGAATGAAAGACGGATAATGATTTTTGGTTTTCGCAATGGCTTGAGCCGCCGTTTTTGGTTCAAGAGAATCTCTCTTGGTTATATAAACATCGTTATTGCCATATTCATCAGTAATCGAAATGAAAACTCCCGCATTTTTGTCATCATCAGGATAAGCGTTCATACCTTCAGGATACTCTTCGTCAAGATTATGAATTACGATTTTTTCGTCGGCATCGTTTAGTCCGTTGCCGTATTTATCCGCGTCTTCGTCATCCGCTTCACCATCATTGTTGTCATCGCCATCATCTTTGCCAATGACGATATAAAGCGAAGTGGAATCCGGCGAGGCTATTTCCTCGATCGTATCACCTTCTTTTTTAAATGCTTTTTCGAGGTCTTCCGCAAATTTTTCACCGGTGACACCAACATCATCGTTGACTTTGATATTGATCTGCCATTTAAAATGTTCGTCATCTTCTCTGTTATTGGCGGCAAAACGAACAGCGGAATTATGCCGGCTATTGTTATTTGCCATTATTGATATTGACAAACCGAATACAACTAACAGAATCGTTAAAATTTGAAACTTCTTCATTTTTTCCTCTCATTTTTTAATTTAAAGTTTATTGTTTGACTATTTTCCAAAGCTGGCTCGCATCGTCATCTTCTTTGCGGCGGACGATGGTGTGTCCTTCGCCGTTGGTGCTGTCGTTGTCGAGAACTTGTGTTCCTTTCGTGCCGATACAACGCAAGAAATAAAATTCGCCTTTCTTTTCGATTGCCCAATATTGTTCGCCTGAATCTTTGTCTTCGCACGGTTTAAGCGAAACTTTGCCGTCGTTGGGTTCAACTTCGAGACAATGATCGTCTTTGCTGACCGGAATAATGCGGTAGTAATCGGCGTATTTGCCCGGAGCTTTGGTAAATTTCCATTGCTTTTCTTCATTACTGCCTTCGTTATCGGTCAAAACTTTTTCTTTATCCGACGATAAACGCAGGAAACGATCCATATCGCTGCGTTCAATTTGATAGGGAACATCTTCTTCGATTGCCTGTGCGTTGTTGTCCGGCTGTTTATTATTGGCATTGTTATTGGCGTTGTTGTTGGCATTGCCGCCCGAAGTTTGTTTTAGGGCGATTTTCCCTTGCCACGCCGTTCCGGTTTTGCTGCTCCGCCACATTCCTTCGAGATAGAATTTGCCGTTGTCTTCGCGCAAATTGAGTTCCATATAAGCCGGATTGTTGCCGCCTTTGGTCGGTAAGCCTTCGGTTGCGCCTTTCAGTTCGGGATCATTAAAAACCGCATCAAAACGGAATTCGCTCGGAGCAGTGCAGCCTTTGCAGTTCATAAAATAAGTTCCGGTGTATTTCGCACCGTTGACTTGTTTTAATTCCAGAT
>DAORIL010000791.1:0-2990 GCA_035438525.1 Pyrinomonadaceae bacterium | reverse complement strand
TTCCGATTTTAAAATGTCCGCGCTCGTGTTCTAGCAGGCGATCAGATTTTTTATTTGGCTTAAACCAGGAATCCGCCCTTAAAAAAAACCGAACCGTTAAATTGACCCGCACCGAATTTCCATCAAAGACAGGACTGGGAAAAGAATAAGTCGTGACCCAATAAGTCGAAGCATCCCATTTCGAGGTTTCGTCAATTTTGCCCGAAAAATCAGACCATTCAATATCCCGATTTCTGATTTCTTTTCCCGGATTATTTTGAGCCGAAACAGAAATTAACGGAATAATAACAAAAACAAAAATTAAAAAAATCTTTTTCATAATATTTTTTCAGGATTATTAAATTAAACCATCAAACTACTGAAACACTTAATACTTAACTCATACGTAAAATAATTTTAACCCAAATATGGGCGAAAAAAATCGCTCAAGAATCCATAAAAGAAAATATAAATTGAGCAAATAATCAGTTCGCCAAGAGTAATTGCCACGATGAATTTCTTAAAATTCATTTTGAGAATTCCGGCTACATAACAAACGGCATCAGTTGGTAAAGCCGGAAAAAAAGACCAGAAAAAAACAAACAAAAATCCGCTTGGTTTTTGTAATCTCTCCTTTATTTTGACAATTTTAGTTGAATGGTTGGTTTCAAAATAGTTTGCAAAACTAAGATATTCCGAAAAATAATAAATCATCGTCGATGAAAAGATAATCCCGGTTATCGAAATCGCTAAAACTATAAATGGATCATTTGGTAATAGAATTGTTCCCGCCAAAACAAAAGGAGTCGCCGGAACCAAAGTCAAACCGCGTAAAATACTGATAATTAGATAGATTATTAAAACTCCGCTTTTGAATTGTTCAATGAAATCAGCGATATTTGCAGGTTTAAAATAATCGGGAAAGGCAATGAAAATTCCAAGGCAAATTACTAAAAACAAAATCCAGATAATGGTGAGCAGTTTTTTATATCTTGCCGAATATTGCATAAAAAAGGCTGTGAAAAGGGTTCCACAGCTTTTATTCTAATTTAGTTTAATAAAAATTCAACTAAATTTACTCAAAGTATCAGCGACCATTAATCTTCCCATTTGAAAGGGAATAGTTTACCTGCTTCCTCTGGCGAAACTTTTTCTTCAAGAAGTTGCAAGGCTGCGGATAAAACAGGATCCCGTTGATTGGCCAGGTCCTCACCTGTTGGAACCAAAAGAATGTGTGGAGTAACCCCGAAATGCTCGATACTTTTCCCGTCGGTCATGATTACATCAGCATTTGTCATGTTCATTCCATAGCGAACAATGGCACCACTTCCCATTTCCATTGGGAATCCCCGGGATTGCATCACTGCACCTGCTGATTGATCACCTATCACAACTCCTCTTTCGTTAATTTGGAGAAAACGTGCAAAAATTTCAGAGGCAGAAGCGGATCCTGAGTTTAAGAGAACAATTACTTTTCCTTTGAAAGTGTTAGCACCTTTTGTTTTAGCCATTTGAGGATCCATTTTTTTTCGTCCGACAAGGTCGGCAATTTTGGTGTCTTTTTCCACAAAAAATCCGGCTAACTCTTCTAATGACACAACATAGCCGCCACTATTATCACGCAGGTCTAAAATAAAGTTGGCTGATTTATTTACCCTTTCCAGCATAATATTAGAAATTACTAGCGGGTCGATACTAAAAGTGGGCATTTTCCAGATAAAAGTGTTATTTATTTTTACAAACCTATTTTCTACAACTTCATCACTGAGCTCATATCTGCGGTAAAGGTCTTGAATACTTAAACGGGCTTGTCCGGGAGTTACTTTAGTGGCGATGTTCAAATCACGTGGTTGTTCATCATTAGGGCTTTTGACCTTAAAGTTTATTCCGGCACGTGGACTAAGGACATTGTAGTAATAGTTGATTTTCCACATTTCTTTGCGATTTGGGCGAAAACCTTCAATCGCTAAAACCTCATCACCGATTTTAAGCCCTTGTTTTTCAGCATCGCTTTTAGGCTTGACCGCAGAAATATAGCATTTGTCACCAAACATTTGCATTTTCCAACCATATTCAAACTTCGTGGCAATTTCTGGTGGATAAAATCTGGTATGAGAATCGTTCAATTCCATAACAAATTGTGCAATAATTCCTAAGCCTTGTCCTTTTGAGGTTGCTTTGCTCATTTTTTCTTCGGCAATTTTAGCTTTGGCATCCAAATCAATTCCTTTGTAGGTCGGATCATAATAATTTTCTTTGACCGCTTTTTTAACGGCATTAAGCATATCTTTTAATTCACTTCTTTCAAGACTGCTAAATGATTGAGCAAAACTAGTAGAAATTAAGAATACGCACAATAAACAGGTAACAAAAAGTTTCAGTTTAATGATTTTTGATAAAAACAAATTGAGTTTTATTTTTTTTGATCTCTTTTTAGACAGGCCAATAAACATGTTGAAATCCTCTTTTCGAAGTTATTAAGGTAAACGAATATAATTTTATAAATAATTCAAAAAATGTAAAGAAAAATGTTGCCCCAACAAAAAGTCAAAGGGCAACATCTTTCTTTTTTTGATTTAAATGAAAACTAACTGGCTCCCAGTGCCTGGGATTCCTTTTTCCAACGCAAAACAGGTTTTCTCGCAGCAGTTGCTTCGTCAAGCCGTCCAATTCTTGTGGTATGCGGGGCATCGATCACCAATTGCGGATTTTCTTGTGATTCTACGGCGATTGATTTCATTGCATCAATAAATGAATCCAAATCTTGTCTGCCTACTGATTCAGTTGGTTCGATCAGCATTGCACCTTCGACAATTAACGGAAAATAAACGGTCATCGGATGAAAACCGTAATCTATCAACCGTTTGGCAATATCGAGGGTATGAACACCTTTACGGGTTTGTTTTTTATGCGAAAAAATCGCTTCGTGCATACAATCCGATTCAAAAGGTTTGTCGTAATCTTCGGCTAAAGCGTGTGAAATGTAACGAGCGTTTAAAACGGCTGATTCG
>DAORIL010000790.1:0-2992 GCA_035438525.1 Pyrinomonadaceae bacterium | reverse complement strand
GGGTGGCGGACTTGGGGGTGTCACTTCCATTTTTTTCTCAACCTCTTTATACGATTTTAATTATTTGTTGACTAGATAATTCTTCTCTTTCTAAAGTTTTGGGATGAACTGCCCCGACCGGGCGGATTTGTCCTTCATAACAGGCTTCAACTAAAGCTTCGACCACTTTGCCGTCATATCTTGTTCCTACAAAACTCTTAATTCGGTTTAAGGAGTCCTCTAAATTCATCCCTTTTGAATAAGGACGATCAGTAGTCATCGCATCAAATGTATCAGCGACAGAAACTATTTTTGCTTGCAGCGGAATTTCGTTTCCCCTCAATCCCTGGGGATAACCTTTGCCATTGACCATTTCATGGTGCATATACATTCCCGGCAAAAAATCTTCCATCGCCGGAATTTGCGACATAATTTTATAGCCTTTTTGCGGGTGAGTTTTCATAATTTCAAACTCATCGTCCGTTAAAGCCGCAGGTTTTTTCAGAATATTATCGTCAATCGCAATTTTACCAACATCATGTAAAAGGGCACTGATCCGAAGTTTTTCCATTTCCGCGTCATCCAATCCTAAACGCTTGCCGATTGCCACAGAAAACCTGGCGACACGTTCCGAATGACCGCGGGTATAACGGTCTTTTCCATCAATGGCGGCTGCAAGGGCTTTGACTGTTCCCACAAATAAATCTCTATTTTCTTGAGCGGCTTTATTGAGTTTTGCAATATTTTCAGCTAAATTTTCTGACATTGAGTTGAAAGTGATTCCTAAAGTATTTAACTCTTTGATCTGATTTGCCTGAATCCGGTTTGTTAAATCACCTGCACCAATTCTTTCGGCGGCAGAAACTAAGTTTGAAACCGTTGCAGTCAATTGGCGAGCAAAAAGACTTCCGACAATTAAAGCTACGATTGCCAATGCCAAACTAATAACCCAAGTTTGGCGACGCATTTCACCTACTGATGCCAATGCACGACTTTCATCCTGCATTGCAATAACCCCAAAACTCATCTCTTTGTTGAATTTAGCGGTTGAATATGCCCCAATCATTTCAAATTTTTTGTTGTCATATTCGGCTGTAAATGGGACTTGTGCGGATTGAATCTGCTGCCCGTAATCCTTCCATTCCTCGACGATTTTAAGAGTTGAAAGATTTTTTTGACTGGTAATAACATTTAAATCCGGGTGAAAAATTGCCTTTCCTTTTTCATCAACAACAAAAATAATTGGCAATCCTGCATCCCAAAGTTCTTTTTCCGTGGAAGGTTTTACTTCAGATAGGATTCGCCCGAATTCACTTAATGAAATTAGTGCCACAACGGCGGCTGTAATATTTTCTTTGCCATACACAGGAACTGCAATTGAAACAACATTCTCAAACCCTTTTTTTAAAACAATCGGTTTGCCCCAAACAACCTCATTCCCATTCATTTTCGCCAAAACGCCGGAAGCAATCCCCTGCAATTCGGATTCATCTAACATTTCGGTTCGGTAAAGTGAAAGCGGTTCTCCTTGGATCGGCTTGACATAAAGTGCAATTAAATTAGGATTTTCTTTTAAGGTTTGACCTAGTTTTTGTTGAGTTACTTCACTAGAAAGTAAGGAAAAATCCGGGGAAAGTTCAAAAGCTTTAGCGATTCCGGTAACTAATTCACCATATCTTTGCCCAAACATTTCTATTTGGCGAGCTTTATCCTGCACTAATTGGGTTTGGTAACGACCTTCGACTGCCCGTAATTCTTTTCCGCTTCGATCGGACAAAAACCATCCCGTCAAAATCAACGGAACAACACCGACCAAAAATAAGGTGATTAAAACAAAATAGATTAAACTGAATTTTTTGGAAATAAGAGGCATTAGATTGGATAGGTTTTTAGGAGAACACCTCTCTAAATTCTAAAATATTTGTTTTGTATTGGTCAACATTTTTTAACAAATAATTAATTTTTCCATTATTTTTTTATTTCGGCTATTATTTATGTAGAAATTAAGACTTTTTTTACCTTTATAGCGTCTTAAAAAATGAGTGTGAAAATGTTCACACCATTAAAGTGGGTTGAAAGTCTCGTGAAGCTAAGTTAATACACGAGTGATGGCGGCAAATTTGACGGATGAGCAACTGGTCGAAGCAGCAATTAAGGATACACCTGAGGCGTTCGGCGAAATCGTAAAAAGATGGGAGCGCAAGATATTCGCTCTCTGTTTCGGTATGCTTCACCGTGAAGAGGATGCCCGTGATGCAGCCCAGGAAACTTTTATTGCTGCATATCGAAATTTGAGTAATTTTCGAGGTGAAGCTAAAGTATCCTCTTGGTTGCATCGAATTGCAGTAAATCAATGTTTGACTAAACAGAGACGTTCAAAGGTTCGGGCAGAAAGTTATTTGGAAGATGAATCTGTTGGGGATGAGCTAAATTTTGCTACGCCGGGTCATCTTTCCCCGGCAAAAAAGACTGAGCAAAACGAACGTTTAAAACTCGTCAGACAAGCGGTCAGTTCACTTCCTGAAGATTTAAGAGAAGTGATTGTGATGAAAGAATTTCAAGATATGACTTTTCAAGAAATTTCGGATTCACTCGAAATACCATTAAGCACAGTCAAAAGCCGTGTTTATACTGCACTCAAACAATTAAAGTTGAAGTTAGAAAGAACTCCGATCGAAATTGTTTAGGTGCCATAATTAAAATGATGTTTAAAGAAAATCATCAAAATTTAAATTGTGAATTTTCCGAAGAAATTGTTTCATATCTTTACAATGAAATGGTTGAGGCTGAAAAATCCCGGTTTGAAGCACATTTGAGTAATTGCCAAATTTGTGTTGATGAATTAGCTGATTTCACTTCGGTTCGTTCTTCAATTTTAGAATGGCGCAACGAAAAATTTGCTGTTTTGCCGACACCAGAATTTGAGATTCCTTTTGAAACAAAGACACAACACTTGGTAACTTCAGAAGTTTCTCGTCCCTGGTATTCCGGTGTCCGTGACTTTTTCAAACTC
>DAORIL010000789.1:0-2997 GCA_035438525.1 Pyrinomonadaceae bacterium | reverse complement strand
AATTGAATCAACGTGATAAACATCACCGACAATAAAATGTTCGATCAAATATTGAGAGGGATGATCACGCCAGGTGTTGCGATTATCCAAATTGGTCAAAACGTCCCAAACTTCTTCTTTAGTCTCGCATTTACGGATCCCAAACGCCGAAACTTCGTGACGTGGTTTAACAATCCACGGCGGCGAAACATTTTCTAAATATTCGTTAATTGCATTGGCATTAAAAGCTCCGATAAATTCGGGACAATTTATTCCGTGACTTTCAGCAATATTCCGCATCGTCAATTTGTCGCGAAAACGAACCGTTTGTGAGGTTGACATTCCGTCAATCTGCAAATGTTCCCGAGCCAGAGCAGCCGTAATCTGGTCAAATTCATCCAACCCAACAATTCGATGGATCGGTTGTGAGCCCATAATATTGGTGATAGTTCGAATATAATCTTCGACTTTGGCGTCATTAGCAACAGTTTTGACGTTATTCAAACTCGTCCAAACCCAGGGTTCATCCATCAGTTTTTCTTTAGTCACCAGAGTAACGTGCCAACCTGCTTCGTGGCATTCTTCCAGAAAATCATTGCCCTTATGTTCGGAGGCAATGCAGACAATATAATTTTTGTAATCGCTCATAAATAATTTGGTTTTTGGTCTTTGGTTTTTGGTCTTTGGTTTTCAAATTAAATCGTAATAATTTAATTCACTAGAGTGCTTCTTGCCAAAACCAAAAGCCAAAGACCCAAGACCGATGAAATTACTTTGAATTTAAGTTAAAAGAATGTCACAATTTAACGGTAAAAACAAACTTTTGGAGTTAAAAAAAATGTTTGGAATGGAAGCAACAGAACTTATCTCAAGACTGGTTATTTTTATCGTAGTTTTACTACTTTCGATTTCGATTCACGAAGCAGGACATGCTTGGATGTCCTGGAAATTTGGCGACAATACGGCTTACGATTTAGGTCGTGTAACTCTCAATCCAATAGCTCACGCTGACCCGATCGGCACATTATTATTACCAATTCTGGGCTTTATTTCAGCCTCAATGGGCGGATTTGGCTTGCTTGGCTGGGGAAAACCTTGTCCTATCAATCCGCGAAATTGGGCAAATTATAAAAAGGCAAACTTTTGGGTTTCGATCGCCGGAGTTTTGGGCAATTTAATTTTGGTAATCACTGCTTTGGTTTTGATAAAAGCCGCCACATTTTTCAATCTGATTGAGTTAAGAGATTTAGTTGGAACAAATCCAATCGGAATTTTTCTGATGTCGCTTTTGTTTATGAATGTTTCGCTGATTGTCTTTAATTTACTGCCTTTTCCACCACTTGACGGAAGCAAAATTTTAGCGAATTTTTTACCCTCAAGTTTTCAGCCAATTTTCGATATGCTCGACCAATACGGAATGATTCTGTTATGGATTTTAGTAATTTCGGGAATCACGCGCTATATTTTTCAGCCTGTTTCTGAATTTGTAATTTACCTTTTAATTTTATTGAACTAATGAAAAAAAGAATTTTTAGCGGCGCACAGCCAACCGGTGAACTTCATCTTGGCAATTATATTGGTGCCTTGAAAAATTGGGTTGCTTTGCAAGATGAATACGAAAGTTTCTATTGCATCGTTGATTTACACGCGATTACGATTCCCCAAGATCCGCAGGTTTTACGGCAAAAAACGCTTGATTTAGCTCGAATTTATCTGGCTGCGGGGATCGACCCGGAAAAATCCTGCGTTTTTGTCCAATCGGATGTGGCGGAACACGCAGAACTCACTTGGGTTTTGAGTTGCACCGCGCGAATGGGCGAACTTGAACGAATGACGCAGTTTAAGGACAAATCTACAGGCAAAGGCGAAAAGGTCAGTGTCGGACTTTTCACCTATCCTGTTTTGATGGCTGCGGATATTCTTTTGTATCAAACGCATCTGGTTCCCGTTGGGCAAGACCAAAAGCAGCATCTCGAATTAACCCGTGATCTTGCCGAGCGTTTTAACCGTGATTACGGCGAAACTTTTGTCATCCCCGAACCATATATTCCGCCGGTCGGGGCAAAAATAATGTCACTCAGCGATCCCGAAAAGAAAATGTCGAAATCGGATGAAAATCTGAATGGTGCAATTTTTCTGAATGACACGCCGGATATGATCTTGAAAAAATTCAAAAAGGCTGTTACCGATTCGCTGACTACCGGAATCGTTTTTGACGAAGAACGCAAAGGACTTTTCAACCTTTTGACCATTTACCAAGTTGTGACAGGTAAAACCCGCGAGGAAATCGAAAGTCATTTTGCCGGAAAAGGCTATGGACATCTAAAAACCGAATTAGGCGAAACTGTGATTGAATATCTCAGACCGTTTCAAGCAAAAATGGCGGAAATTGACGATACTGAACTAGAAAAGATTTTGAAAGCGAGTGCTGAAAAAGCAAGTAGCGTAGCAAGCGAAACTTTGAAATTGACTTACGAGAGGGTAGGTTTACACAAAAGATAATGCAAGTTGAGTTTCACAAAACAGGTGAAAGGCGTTATGCAGTAGTTGTTCTGCGCGATAATTTGCCAAAATTGGAAATGAATCCGGCACCGGGTTTTGATTCGTTGATGCCGCACGATATGCTTCATTTTTTGGTGGAGCAAGAATTTGGATTTCGGAAAGCGATTTTTGGACAAGTTGCATCAGGCGGAACTGCCGGAACATTTCTCCAACGTCCCGCTGAATCAAAAAATTCCCGCGCAGATTCGCGTCAACGGCGTAAGACTAAACAGAGCGGCGAAAAAATGTTAAAAGGCGGAATTGATGAATGTGCTCAATCCGAACGGGCAACTTATGTTTGTTGGCAGGATTGGCTTGCTCACTCGGCTCAGCCAAATTTAAAGTCACAAGCCAAAGAAATGGAAATAACTGCTCAAAGTATCCTCGGACAAATGGATAAAGTCGAAAGAGAAAGATTTAATGAGAAAAACCTACAAAAAATCCGCAACAGAATGGATGAAATTAGCAGTCGTTGGT
>DAORIL010000788.1:0-3013 GCA_035438525.1 Pyrinomonadaceae bacterium | reverse complement strand
ACTAACATTAGCACTCACACCATCAACCGTTACGTAATTTGCATTCGTCCGCTGACCATTGACTGAAAATTGCCCCTGTCCACCTTCGCCCGATTGCGTTAAAACTACGCCAGGGGTCAGCTCAAATAGTGACTGAAATGAACGCCCGTTCAATGGAAGATTTTGCACAAATTGTCGGTTGACTGTTGTTCCGACCGAAGCGGTTTCATCCAATAGAGTCGGCTCGTCAGTAACTTGAACTGTCCCGCCGACCCCGCCGACTTTTAATTCAACATTGATCGTGCGTTGGTCATTGACGTTTAATTCAACATTTTTAATTTCAGTGGGAGAAAAACCCTTATTTTCAGCCCTGAGCAAATAAACCGCCGGAGGAAGCTGAGAAAAAAAGAACTTTCCTGAAGAATCCGTGATCGCATTCTTTTGGAAATTAGTAGTTGGATTTGTCAGGGTCACATTTGCTCCGGCAATAACTGCCCCTTTTTCGTCCGTAACAATGCCGCTTAAACTCGCACTGGTTGATTGTGCAAAATTTGTCATCACAAATCCCGAAATTGCAATTAGTGTTAATACAAAACCATAAATCGCCTTTGACATATTTTTCCTCTTTACTGAAATAAATTTCGTTTGATTAGGATTGCAATGTTATAGAGATGTATAACATTATGTCAAGATAAAATAACACAAAACAAAGAAAACTTTACAATTATTCTTAAATATAGTATAACTCTGATTTATTCTTACTAGAGAGTTATACTGCATTTTCAAATTTTAATGTTTCGGAGAAAAAAATGACAAAATTCTTCATTGATAAAACGAACAAAATTCCGATCTATTTACAACTGAAAGACCAAATAAAATATTTCATTTCAACGGGTTCTCTCAAAGCAGAAGAGAAATTACCTCCTGTCAAAATTTTAGCTAAAAATCTTGGAATAAATTTTTTGACTGTCAGAAAAGCCTATAAAGAATTGGAGGAAAGTGGCTTAATAAATGTCAGGCATGGTGAGGGCACATTTATTTCACTTGGTAATGAACGAAGAAAAACAAATAACTCAGAAACAGAAAGACAAAATTTTTTTGCTGATGAAATGAAACAATTATTGCGAAAGTTTATGCAGACCGGTTTAGAACTGGCTGAATTAAAACAAATAACTGAGAGAATTTACGAAGAAATTGAGTATAACAATTCGATCCCGATCATTGTTTTTGCTGAATGCAATCAATTTCAAATCAAACAAATTTCGGGCATTCTTGAAGCAGAACTTCGGCTCCGTGTAGAGCCGATGTTAATTGCCGATTTACCCCGAGAGATTCCCTCATTGATCGATAAAGGACGTAAAATCAATATTATTACAACCGGATTTCACACCAATGAAGTGAGAGAGGCAGTTGGGGATTTACAAATTCAAATAGACGTTTTGATTACCAATCTTAATCCTGAAACACGCCGCCAACTTGAGGCTTTTGGTGAGAAAGCTTCATACAGTTTTATCTGTCGGGATAAGGAATCGGCTGTTCTTTATAAAGATTTATTAAAAGCCGAACTTGGTTTTCGCCAAATTAACTTAACAGCCTGCATTTTAACGGAAACAAAAAAAGTTCAAGAAATTTTGGAATCCTCGGATGTAGTTTTAACCTCTCCGCCTGTTTATGAAGAAGTTGTCAAATTAGCTAAAAATGCCAAATCTGTGTTCAATGTTTTTGAAAGAGTTGATCCGATGTCCCTTAAAGTAATCAAGGATAGAATTTTAGAAAGCCGTAAGTTTTGACTAATTGATTTTGCGGAGTTTTTTTCCAAAAAGTATTCTCCGGTTGTTTCAAAGCTGGAATCTTCAAGCATCTCCTGTGCTTTTAAATATCCTAACCTTCTGCACTGATTCCAGCGACAGGATTTATGCTGTTCACTATTTTTGCTGAGAGCCCGACTTCCACTTAATCCAACCCATTTTAACCACCAAAACAAATGCTGCAAAAATCAAAATTGTTGCCAAGGCAAAAGAAATTTGCATCCCCCGGGCCACAGCCTCAGTTTGCGCTTTGCTTAATTCATTAGTGCCAACCGTAAAAGCAAAGACCGCTCCCATTAAGGTCGTCCCGGTGATCAATCCCAAATTTCGGGAGAGGTTAAGCAAACCTGAAATTACTCCCCGTTGATCGGGCTGAACATCTTTCATTACAAAAGTATTATTGGCAGTCTGGAAAATTGCATAACCTACCGTAATTACAATTATCGGGACGACATAACCGATAATTCCCAAACTTGCGGGAATTATGGCTAACAGAAAAGAACCGACCAAAATATTGATCAATCCCAAAATGGTCAAACGTTTTTCTCCAAGTTTATCAACTAAATGCCCAATTGGAATTCCAGTTAAGACAACCGCCAACGGACCGATGGACATTATCATCCCGACTGTAACGGAATTGAGTCCGAGCGTAATAGAAAGATAGAAAGGTCCGACAACCAGAGTTGTCATCAAAACCATTGCTACCAGAATGCTTAAAGCAAATCCGAAACTAAATTGCGGCTCTCTGAATAGATTCAATTTGATTAAAGGCGCGGCAGTTTTTATTTGAGCCAGGATAAAAAAACAAAACCCGAAGACAGCCGTCAATAGTAAAGCCAAATTGAGAAAACCGAAAGTTCCGCGTCCGATTGTCAGGGCGAGAGAATAGGAGGCAAGTGTTAGAAACAATAAAGAAGTGCCTAATTTATCAATGACGATTTCTTTATTTTTTTCTTTTTGCTGATCCGATGGTAAAAAGTAAAACGTCAGAATAAAGGTTAGAATTCCCAATGGGACATTTAAGAGAAAAATTGATTGCCAACCTATTGCACCAATCAGAACTCCTCCCAGCGACGGACCAAGTGCCGTGCCGATAGCCGACATTGTTCCAAGCAGCCCCATACTACTTCCCGTTTTATCTTTTGAAACGGTTTCTCCAATAAAGGCAACACTTAATGTCATCATAGCAGCCGCGCCAAGCCCTTGTAGGGCTCTGGCGGCGACCA
>DAORIL010000787.1:0-3015 GCA_035438525.1 Pyrinomonadaceae bacterium | reverse complement strand
AATTTCCTTCACTTCGAGATACTGGTTTTCCAGATAGATTGAGCGACGAGCCGAGCAAATTGCTTTGCGATATTGGTCAAGATTCGTTTTCTCCCCCGTAGCACAATCAAAATCGCGGCCCCCCGGCGGGGTTTGATTTTTGTAGTAACGGCCCGGATGGATAGTGCGCTGAATCTGAACATAAGCCGTCCCCCGCTCGGGTGGTGGCTGAATCGGGAAAGCAAGATCGACATTGCTACCCAGTCCCCAGCGTCCATCAACAGCCATGCGCTCACTAGCCTCGTTCCACCTTTGCACAAAGTTATGCTGCACATCAGCCACAGCAGGACCCGTAAGTTCGACATATGCATCATGATTGTGTCCTTCGCCTGAATGCCCGGGTAGAACGAGCGAATGAGGGTTGAGGTTGATGCCGCCGACAAAAGCCGTTGCCGTCTCATGTGCCGCATCAATCAGCCAGCTTTTTTGATGCTGACAATAGCCGGGATGCGCCCTATCCCAGCGAATCTTGAGATGCGGATAATATTGGGCGAGCTTTCGGAAATGGTCAGACGAGCCCCAAAAAGCATTGGTTCGGAGGCTGGCTGTTTCCTCATCCGGTCGCCAGAAAATGAGGCGAACATCAATTCCTCGACGAGCAGCACTTTCGAGCACATCCAAAGCTGTGCCGCGTCCATCCGGCATCTGAAAAGAGTTCCACATGAAGGTAATAGTTGCCCAAACGCTGTCTTGGGCCGCCTCGATTGCCTGACAAATGCGCCGAAAGGCAGGTTCGCCATCGATCCAAGGCTGAACATGATTTCCACTGCGCGTCGGGTAGGTGCCGCTATCAACAAAAGTCGATAAAGATGGTTCGGATTCGCTGCTCATAGGCTAATTTTGAGTAATATATTTAGGTTTAATAAAACTGAAAATTAGGGTAGTTAAAAGGCCTGTTCCAAAAGTCCAAAAGGATCTTTGGGGTCAAATAATAGCCTATTTTTATCGTCATAAATAGGGGCTTTTTGAAACAAATTAATATTATCATCACTCAAAACAAATTCAGATTTTATTATCAAAAAAATCCGGGCTTTTAACATCGGATTTCTTTTGAATTGAGAACGGAAAACAGAAAATGGAAAACTAAAAGCGGCAAAAAATTTAAATTAAAAACTTTCCATTCTTCACTTTTAATTTTCCACTAAAAAAAATTGGTTTTGCGAAATTTTATTTTCTTTTGTTTTGGACAAGATGTTTTTCTAATTTATTGGTTGTAGCGTTAGTTACTGAAGGCGGAGTTATCAAAAATTCCTGATTTATTTTTGTGTCCGGTTCTTTGTCCCGGGACTCTCCAATTTTTTTGCTTATTATTGCCTATTTCTCCTTCTCAAACTAAATATCGTCCTAGTTCCCAATCAAAAGCAATTCCCAATCCAAAAGCTAAAATGCTTATCCAGATTATTAAATTGGCAACAGGTTGATTTAGTAAAATACCGGAAGTTGCCAAACCTCCTAAAACGAGCAATGGAACCAAAATACAAATCAGTGAAAGGCTAAACCTGATAATTTGTAAAATATTAGCCCGTTTCAATACTTGAGTTCTTTTTGCCGATCTTTCATCTTGCAAATCTTTTTGAACGGTTCCTGAGAAGAGACCTTGTTCTGCTGCTGTAGTTTCTAAAGCTTCCCGGACAACTTTAAGGTTTGTTCCACACGATTGACAATAGCTTTGGGTATAAATATCGACTCCGCCGCAGGTTGGACAATGCATATATTCATCCTCTTAGAACTTGAAAATTTATCAAGTATATTTTCCAAATTAGGTAACGCCAAACCTTGGCTATTATACTATTTTGAATCCCGGAAAAACACGGGATTATTCAATAAATCAGTCCATTTTACTCGCCTTTATCTTTGTTATCTTTTTGCACCTGTTCGGCAAGGACGGTTTCTGCTGCTTCAACTAATCTATCTTCGATCTTTTCACTTGGAACCTCCATCGGATGGACTTCCCCATCGTGATAAAAATACGAAGCCTGATAAAGTTCGCGGAAAAACTTTAAGAAAACCTTTCCGATTGCCAAAGCCGGAATTGCCAGGACAATACCTAACAATCCGAAAAGTTTGCCGCCTATTAATAGCCCCAGAAAAACCGCCATCGGATGCAGATTCAATCTGGCACCTATTATTCGCGGAGTCAAAATGTAACCTTCGATCGTTTGAACGACTGCGAAAATCCCGAGAACCGCCAGGGTATTTCCGATTCCTCCTCCATCAGAAAAAGTGAACCCGCAAGCCAGAATAATCCCCAGAACCGTTCCGACATATGGAATGGAATTTAATAAACCCGCGATCAGCGCAATTCCAGCCCACGCCGGAACTCCCAACAACCAAAAGCCGATCGCATAAAGAACTGCCATTAACATTCCGATTGTTATTTGCCCGCGAATAAAGGATTCCAAAATTCTGCCTGATTCATTGAATAAAAGCGTAAATGGATCACGAAACCGCGGCGGGATCAGACCTTCGAGCGAATCACGCCATTTAGGAAAATCGATCAGAATATAAAAAACGAAAAAAGGTATCAGAAAAATATCGAGCGATGAACTGACTGTCTGCAGAATTGCCGAACCACCCCCCAAATGCACTTTTCCATTTTCATCAACCGTAGTTTCGGTCGCGATGTTTTCATTGTAAAAATTCATTGGTTCGCTGAGAAATTTTTCGATCTTATCACCCGCAACTTTTTCCAAAGCCGGCGAATACCGCCGCAGCATTGCTCTTTGTCGGGCAGCGTTTTCCGGCGTGAAATTTTGTGCGATTTTCACGGCGGCTTTGCTTGATTCTGCCCAGAGATCGGGCAAGACATAAGCCAGAAATGCAGTCACCATCAGTATTACCAACAAAATCCCGGTGATAGCCGACCACAGCCGCGAAAGTCCGCGCTTTTCAAATTGCGATACCAAAGGATCAAGCAAATAAGCTAACGCAAACGAAGCCAAAATAGGAATTGGTGTAACGCTTCCGATTATATAG
>DAORIL010000786.1:0-3029 GCA_035438525.1 Pyrinomonadaceae bacterium | reverse complement strand
AGTTGCCAGCGTTTCAAATCCAAGCGCACGAATGGCAGGATTTTCCGTCTGGCGGACGATTTCGCAAATCTCGCCAACCGAAAAACGATGAGCTAACTTATCTGTTAAGGCATCAATTTTCTTGTAATCGCGGCGTTTTAATATACGTTCGGCAAGTTGGATAAAAACCTCTGCCGATTCGGTTTGTGCCTCTAAAACATTAGCCACAGTTTCAGCTAAATGCTTGATTTCTGTATGTTTTTCAGTATCTTTTTTTACTTCCGGGTCGTTGGTTTGCTCATCCAGGACAGAGAGTAAACTGCTCAGTTCCCAATCAGATTGTGCATCGTATGAAAACTTGGGTTTTGGAGAAGTGATGTTAGGCTGCAATACGCCGGCTAACATTTTTTTTGTTCTTGGTCGCAAGCCTTCCCAAACACTTTCAACTCGCGCACCAAAATCTTTAATCGTCATTATTTTCAAAACTTTACAGGTTGCAATTATTTTAATCACAACTTTCAAAGTTAGATTCTAACATTTAGTCGGAAAAGTTAAAAGTTTTACGGAGGCTTTTGAGATGGAATGAATCTAGGTGCAAAGATTTACTCTTACCCATTTTTTCTGAAATTAGTCGAAATTTATACCTAAACCATTTATTACATAGATTTTATGGTGCAAATTTAAACAGTTTTAGGGCAAAATGATGTTTAATAGCAAAGTCTCCAAAGAAAAGAAGGAAGAAAAATGACAGGTTTAATTAAGAAACGAAAAAGTATGATTCTCTTTTGCGCTCTGATTTTGATGTCTTTTGCTGAGGTAGTTATTGCTCAGAGAAATGATCCAAATATCAAAAAAAAGGCGCAGTTAATTTCTGTTAAATGTAACTTTACCTTCGAGTTGGTTGAATCTGAGGAAGCATCAACTATGGCTGGAAAATATTTAGATATTTCTACTGTTTTAGAGCCAAAATATTTTACTACTACACAGTTAAAAAAATACTTTACTTGTTGGTCAAAAGAGTTGCCTCAAATAACACAGTTGAGGGTTATTGTATTAAGTGATAGGTCGCTGTTTGAAGTGCCCCCCGCCGCGATTAAAAGTGATCTGCCGGATCGTTCCGAAGAAATATTTAAAACTCCGCCAAACCATTATAAGGCAATTTACACCAGATCAGCAGAGTTTGGAACAGAATCATTTTTTTATAATCCTGACCCAAAAAATTGGAAGCGTATAACTTATAAATTTAAGAAACATACTGTTCCTTTAAAAAGAAAAAGAGGGAGATAAGATTTGCGTAAATAAATATAAAGATTGGGAAAAAGGCAGAAACGCACCCGTCAGGAAGCGTGTCCAAGTTGAATTACTTTAACGGTTGTCACACTTGCTCACGCGCGTGTTTCTGCCTTAGTCTGCTATCGTCTAAAACTGATATCAGAGAATTTCACAGTCAAACCAAACGTTTCAATTTTAATAAGGAGTGGCGCAAAGATTAACTCTTCACGCCTCTTTTCGGGGGTAGTGAGAAATAGTTAAGGTAAACGGGGAGTTGGAATTGTAGGTTTTTGACACTTACCGTCTTTGCAAATGTATCCAAACGGACATTGGGTAACAATTCGACAAGGTTTTCCTTCTCCGCCTCCGTCTTTGTTATCACCGCAAACTTTTTTCGGGACATTGGCAATCAATTCAACCCAGAGCATTGGTGAATACGGATTTATGATGTCGGCTACGTTCCGGTTTCCTGCGGCGTTTTTGAAATCATTTGGAGTTTTGGGGAAATTGGCATCGCGTTTCATTTTCTGTAAAGTTAAGTGCATATGCGGAGCGGATGAAATTCCAGAACTACCGACTTTACCCAAAAATTGTCCGCAATTTACACGGTCACCGATATTGACCGCAATCGAATCTTTTTTGAGATGATAGTAATAGGCAATCACTCCGTCATCTTGCAGAATCGCGACAAAATTTGCCTCTTTAGCATTGTTTTTATCGTTGATACAAAAGACAAAATCCTGTGCTGGAGAATTTGCAGGCGGTGGCGGAATTCTATAAAAGCATAAATCAGTATTTCCATCGGCTTTAGCCACTACTTTTCCGCCTGCAACCGAATAAACATCAATACTGCCGACCAATTGTGTAATTACGTGACCGACTAAGCCGAAATCTGTTCCTTCGTGCCCACGATAACAATTGGGAAAGTTTTCGCCAAAATAATTATTCTTGCACAATTTAATATCGCCATCTGTCCGAGCCAAATCATCAACTCCAACAACGGGGCGAATGATCATTTGCGGTGCGGTAAAAGGTCCCGAAAGTTTTCCGGCACTTATTTCGTTATTCAAACGAATCAAAAACATTTCGTTATTTCCAACTCCAATAGGTTTAGCGTTGACTTCACGTCCGCCGCCGTCCAATGCGGAAATATAGTTTTTATTCATCGTGCGAAAAGCTACACGGTCGCCGTCTTTGACCAAATTATCGGAAGTTCGCCGGGTCATTCGCTCAATATAAAAGGTTTCCCAGGTGACAAGTGCATTTTTATCCGCCAAAAGTTTATCTCCGCCGCCATTGATGGCTGAAAAGAAATTACCATTAACGGTTTTGATGGCAACTGCGTCACCAGCTTCGAGTTCGCCTTCGTTTAGGTCAAGCAAAGTAAAGGTTTCCCACGCTCCTGCACTGGAACGATTGGCATTGACCTGTCCGCCGCCGCCATTTTCTGCGGTCACAAAACTTCCGTTAATACTTTTCAGAGTGATAGAAAAATGTCGGGCGAAAGTTATGTTAGTTGTTAGAAGTATTAAGCCAAATAGAATCAATAAACTATAAATATTTTTTGCGTTATGATGAATCATTTTCTTTCTCCTTTCGGGCAAACTTCGCCCCTGACTGTTGTTGCTCTGCAACGGCAATCGGTTGTTGATTTAACAAAAATTTTCTAAATATTTTAATGGATGATTACTATGCAATTACCTCAAAGGTTTGCCGCATTGTCGGGTCGTGCCGCTCCAAACCCAATAACTTTTGTTGCCAAGCGTAATTTTGATATA
>DAORIL010000785.1:0-3040 GCA_035438525.1 Pyrinomonadaceae bacterium | reverse complement strand
TTATTCGCAGTTTTATCAGTTGTTATGACAGTTTTAGTATTGAGCAGCGTGAGCAACGCTCAACCACGGGTAGCCAGAGGAAAAGTTTATACCAAAGATGAAGTTAAACAAATCATCAATAATGTCGAAAACAGGGTAGATAAATTCAGAAAAGAATTTGACAAATCATTGGACAATAGCCGATTAAACGGTAGTGACCGTGAGGATTATTTGAATGACCGTGCCAAAAATCTGGAAAAAGCCACGGATGAATTAAGACGTGAATTTGATAAACACGATTTGTGGATTGAAAACAAAGACGAAGTTCGCAAATGTTTGAACATTGCTCAGGACATCAATGTTGCGATGAAAAATCGTCATTTGGGTCCCGTGACCGAATCAAATTGGGCAAATGTCCGATATGAATTAAACACCTTGGCAAAAATTTACAATTTGCCAACTATCAAGTAAAAGTGCAGTAAAATCAGATATTTAGGCGGGTTCTAAAAACCTGCCTTTTTAATGTTTTGAAATATTATCTTACGGTTTTGCTCAATCTTTGCTAAACTGTGCATCAAAGAATTTGGTTAAGGTTTGACTGAAATGATACAAACGGGAACAGTTTTACAGAATCGTTATCGAATAAATAAACAGATCGGACAAGGCGGAATGGGCGCGGTCTATGTCGCAACGGATGAACGTTTTGGCAGCACGGTGGCGATTAAAGAGACATTTTTTTCTGATGACAAATACGGTAAAGCTTTTGAACGTGAAGCTCGACTTTTGAATAATCTACGCCATCCTGCGCTTCCACGTGTCAGTGATCATTTTAGCGATGATAACGGACAATTTTTGGTGATGGAATACATTGCCGGGGAAGACCTTTCCGAAATGTTAGAGAAAAGGGAAGGCGCATTTCCGCTCAAAGATGTTTTGGACTGGGCAGATCAACTGCTTGATGCGCTGGACTTTCTCCATACACAGGAAATGCCGGTAATTCATCGTGACATCAAACCGCAAAATTTAAAATTAACTCCGCGCGGACAAATTATTTTACTGGATTTTGGTTTGGCAAAAGGAAATCCAACCGATGCGCAAAATCTAACTGCTGCCAAAAGCGTTTTCGGATTTTCGCGCAATTATGCTTCTTTGGAGCAAATGCAGGGAACTGGCACCGACCCGCGCAGCGACCTTTATTCATTAGGCGCAACACTTTATCATTTATTGACTGGAGTCCCCCCTACCGATGCTTTAACCCGTGCGATGCAGGTTTTGAATGGAGATAAAGATCCTCTAAAATCTGCTAACGAAATTCATTCGCAAATTCCGATCGGTATTTCCGAAGTTTTGCAGCGGGCAATGGCTCTCAATGCAAACTTTCGTCCGACTTCTGCGGTTGCGATGCGGGCAATGTTGTCTGAAAGTGAAAATTTTAAGATAGAAGATATTTCATCATCTCCGATTAAAAAGCCGGCAACGGGGCTTTTAACCCAAAATACACAGGTTTTTGAAAGCGTTCCAAATTCAAAAGAAACCCAAGCAGGAGTTAATCCAACCGGAATTCAGCCGCTTGCTGTCCAATCCGATGTTTCAAGTGTTGAAGCAGATTCCGTGGTCACTAAACTGGAATCAAACAGACGAAATATTCAAATTCCTATCCAGCCAAAAACGGAAACAAAGGTTCAAAAATCTGAAAATACCGAGACAAAAAGTAAAGGACAAAGAAAAGCCATTGCAGCAACGGCGTTTGGCACTTTATTATTGGTTGGAAGTGCTTTAGGCGGATTATATGTTTTCAAACCGGAAACTTTTTCGGGAAGCGTCAGCAATACAAATGTCCAGCCAAGTGCAAATAATAATAGTCTTTTAGCTAATTCAACGAATGTCGGTCCAGACAATATAAATTCAAATGTTGCATCTAATTCTTCGGCAGTTTCGGAACCAGTAACTGTTAAAAAAGTTACGACAACCGAGCAACCAACGGAAAAAACTGTTGCAGAAACCTCCAAAACCAGTTCAACAACCTCGCCAAAAGATGCACCGCCAACTCCGGATAATCCGGCTCCAAAAACAGAAGCTAAAGTTGTCATAACTGATGGCGAAGGAAATAAAGTTTTAGAAGATGGAACGATCAAGGCTAAGGATGGAACAATTGTCACGCCTGATGGGAAAGTAATGAGAAATGGGGTTGTGATCGCCAATCCGAATGTTCAAATTAAACGGATGCCTCCGCCAAATGTCGGAATGCCGCCTCTAACTCGTGAACAGCTTGAAAGATTAACACCCGAACAACGGCGAAAATTGAAACAAGTTATGGATAATCAAAGGCGGATAATGGACGAAAAAAGGCGGGAAATAGAAAGATATCCGCCAACGCCTCCCTCTACTACTAAAACTCCGTAATCTACAATTTACTCTCGATTATTGTTTTCAATTGTTCGGATAATTGTTCGGCAAACTTGTGCTCTTCCAAATTGTCATTATTTGGTGGGATTTCAAAAATAGGGTGGAAAAAAATCTCAACTTTTTTTAACTTTGGAAATTTAATGTCTTGTGCCCAAACTTTGTTCGCACCGCGAATTGTGACTGGTAAAATCGGAACATTTGCTTCAATGGCAATTCTCACTGCACCAGGTTTAAAAGGGAGCAAATTACCATCGGAAAACCCGCGCGAACCTTCGGGGAAAATTATCAAAGTTGCGCCATCCCGCAGACAATTTAAGGCTTCCTGCATTGCTTTTCGTGTTCCGCCGCGTTTCAAACTAACGGGAAAAGCTCCTAAATAACGAATAATTTTTCCCACTAAAAACCAATTAAAAGCCTGATCCCAAGCCATAAAACGATATTTGCGTTTGATCGGCAGACAGATCCAAAAAGGATCAAAATA
This sequence comes from Pyrinomonadaceae bacterium, assembly GCA_035438525.1. GTDB lineage: Bacteria > Acidobacteriota > Blastocatellia > Pyrinomonadales > Pyrinomonadaceae > JAIBCC01. The sequence continues at coordinate 174 of DAORIL010000785.1, read as the reverse complement.
GGTTTGGTGATTAGGTGCAACAACAAGTCCGTTTTTTAATTTTTGCGGAATGTTTTCCGTTCCGTGATATTCGATCCGCCACAAAATTTTGCTGATGAATAACAATGAATATCGAATGATTTCAATGACAAATTGAGCCGGATATTTGTTTGAATCAGGTTGTTGCACCATTAG
>DAORIL010000784.1:0-3041 GCA_035438525.1 Pyrinomonadaceae bacterium | reverse complement strand
GACTCCAAAAGGCCGCTAAATCAAATGAAAATGTTATGCCTGCCACAGTTGAAGCAGTTAAAGTTTATGCCACTGTGGAAGAGATTTGCACTGCGTTGCGGGATGTTTACGGAATTTACGAAGAGCCTGCTTTCTAAAAATGAAGGTCACCAATCCTAATTCATCAAAAAATCAAATTGAAGTAGAGATTTCAACAAATGAATTACAAATGCTGGAAACGGCGTTGAGTTATTCATTTAGAAGTTTAAACCAAAAAGACATCGAAACCTTTTTTGGGGAAAATCTTGAAATAAACGACCTGATTTTTGATGTCCGAAACGCATTGCGGGAACACGAAAAATCGCAGCCTGAATTACCTCCCAATGAACAACTTAGGAGTTTAGTTACAAAGTTTAAGAAATGGATTTCGGATAATTATAGCGAGGAACAAATACAGAACAATTTAATTGATGATGCCGGCTATCCGGATTGGGGAGAGATAGAAAATCATTTTGCCAAAATATTAAAAAATAATTGGCTCAGCATTTTAGATAAAGACGATAAAATAAATCTGCTTTATTTGGTTGCCCGAAATTGGGATATTGGCAGTTTGATCGGTTGGTTCTCGTCGGAAAAACCTTTATCAACTTTGGGTGATTTGTCCGATGAGGATTTTGTTGAACTAGGTAAAACAGTTTCCCAGCTTCAGCAACCAGAATTTGAGGAAGCCAAATTCCAATTCGCTTCTTCTTTCAAAAAATTCGATGAATTAAGTCCCGAAATTGAAGAGATACTTTTGACGATTTATCAATCCAGGGATGAATATTCAAGGCGGCATGCCCTAATTTCGTTAGCAAAACTTGGATATAAAGATATTAGAGAATTACTTAATAAATCCTGGGAAACCGAAGAAGAAGAGCACCATAAAATTGATTGCCTTCGAGCGATTAACGAATATGTCAAAGACGAGGATTTATTAAATGAATATCTCATTAAAGCAACATTTGATGGACGCGAAGAAATTTCCAAATATGTAGCAGAAATAAAATCTCAGAAGAATTTTACATTGTGATTCCAAAATTCTTTCCAACTCAAACAGATTTTCGCCAATGGCTTAACGAAAATCACCACCAAGAAACCGAATTGTTGGTCGGATTCTATAAAATCGGCTCAGGAATACCTTCAATGACTTGGAGTGAATCGGTTGACCAAGCCTTATGTTTTGGGTGGATTGACGGAGTTCGACGGTCGATTGATGCAGAAAGCTATTCAATTCGTTTTACTCCGCGAAAACCAAAAAGCGTGTGGAGTGCCGTCAACATTAAAAAAGTTGAGGAGTTAAACAAATTAGGCTTGATGAAACCCAGTGGAATGGCAGCATTTGCCAAACGTGAGGAAAGCAAGTCCGCCATTTACGCCTACGAAAATAAACCGGCAAAATTCCCCGAAGAATTTCAAAAACTTTTTCAATCTAATTCCAAAGCCTGGGATTTTTTTGAAAACCAACCGAATGGTTACCGCAAAACTATGATGTATTGGGTTATGTCTGCCAAACAGGAAATTACCCGACAAAAACGGCTGGAAAAACTGATTGCACAAAGTGAAATCGAAAAAAGGCTTTAGATTTTATGGAGTTTCTAAACAGCAAACTTGAGGATTTTAACGAAATTTTCCGGCTCTATGATCTGGCGATTGAATTTCAGAAAACCAAATTCGATAAAACCTGGCTTCCCTTTGATAAAAAACTGATTGAACAGGAGATAGCAGAAAACCGGCATTGGAAAATTGTTAATGACAACGAATTTGCCTGTATTTTCTCAATCGCTTTTTCGGATCCGCTGATTTGGAAAGAGAAAAATGATGCACCCGCGATTTATATTCATCGGATTGTGACAAATCCCGATTTTCGCGGAAATAAATTTGTCCCGAAAATTGTGGATTGGGCACGGATTTACACCAAATCTATCGGCAAAAAGTTTATTCGGATGGACACTTGGGGAGATAATCAAAAGTTAATCGATTATTATGTTGATTGTGGTTTTGAATTTTTGGGCGTTATCACTCCCACCAAAACTGCGGAATTACCCAAACATTATGAAGGAATTACGCTTAGTTTATTTGAAATAAAAATCGCTGAAAATATTTAGGTCAACTACTTTTATTTCATTTGAATCAAACGGTCCGTTGTGACAGTTCAAAAAGTGTCACAATCGATTTCCACTTTCGTTTTTTTTTAATAGAATGAAGCTATGATCAGTCCAATCCTATTTGCCATTCCTATTTTTTCACTTTCCATTGCCCTTGAATATTGGTATGACCAACGTCAAAAAACCAATGAATATGAAAGTAAAGATACCTGGACAAATATTGCATTAGGTTTCGGAAGTGTCTTTTTTGGCTCTATTTTTTCCTTTTTTATTCAATTTCAAATTTACGAATTGTTATATTCCTTTGCCCCATACCAAATGCCGATGAATACTGTTTGGGCTTGGGTTTTACTAGTTCTTCTGGATGATTTTGCCTATTACTGGTTTCACCGTTTCAGCCACGAGTCACGTTTTCTATGGAATTTTCACGTTGTTCATCATTCAAGCGAAAAATATAATTTGAGCGTGGCGGTTCGCCAAAGTTGGTTCGGGGCTTTAGCACATTGGATCTTTTATGTTCCTTTAGGATTGATGGGTTTTCCCTATTGGGCTTTTATTATTATTCACGGCTTTAATCTCATTTATCAATATTGGATCCATACCCAATTTGTCGGTAAACTTGGTTGGTTTGAATGGATCTTTAATACACCTTCGCAACACCGGGTTCATCACGCTGTAAATCCGAACTATTTGGATCGAAATTATGCCGGAATTTTCTGCATTTGGGATCGGATGTTTGGCACTTTTACCCCCGAAACAGAAAAACCTCGATTCGGTATCATCAAGCCTATCAATAGTTTTAATTGGCTCTGGATCAATACACACGGCTGGGTTGAAATGTGGGAGGTTATGAAAGGAAAGAAAACTGTTTTAGGCAAATTGCGTTGCGTTTTCGCGTCTCCTAATATGGAATTT
>DAORIL010000783.1:0-3051 GCA_035438525.1 Pyrinomonadaceae bacterium | reverse complement strand
GGAACAAAGGTTGAACTCGTTCAACTTGAAGCCAAATTACCATCTGCAATAGCTAACGAAGCCAAAGAAAAATCTTGTGATTACATCATTTTTGTCAATGTTTCGCATAAAAAAGGCGGCGGCGGTCTGGGAATGTTCAGCAAAGTTGTGGCTCCTGCCATTGGCGCAACCGGAATCGGGCATACCGGAAGCACAATCGGCAACGTGGCCGGACAAGTTGCGACGCACGCTATCGTTTCTGCCGGAGCAATAGCTGGAAACGTCAAAAATAAAGACGAAATTACGCTCGACATCAAACTGCAAAATGGTGATGCAGTTGCTCTGACCAAACAATACAAAGCCAAGGCTAAATCTGACGGCGAAGACATTATCTCGCCTCTTATTGAACAGATTGCCCAGACAATTATTGATACAGTTGCAAAATAGTGGATTTCATCCAAACAAATAATCTGAGGCGGTCGTTGTGCCGCCTTATTTTTTTTTGATATTTTTTCCTAAAAAAATCCGCGTTAATAATTAGAGGCAGTTTTGCCGAACATTTTTACGGAGTTACAAAAAATAATGCTATGTTTTACCCGCTCGCTTTTCGCTTTATTATTTTTTCTATTGATGTTTTGCGCCTTTTCGTTTGAGGCAAAAGCGCAAGACCGGACAACTGTTGACCAAAAGATTGTTTTTAAACGAGGTGCAAGCTCAACGGTTATAACCAAACAAGTTCGCAAAGGAACATCACATCAATACCGGATTCGTGCCCGCGCAGGTCAAAATATGACGGTTATTTTGAAAACAGGTAAACAAACTTCTTTCTCAGTTTACGCGCCGACCGAAGGAGTTATCGAAGGTGCAGACGGCGAAACAAGGTGGCGCGGAACGGTCAGCGAAACAGGCGAATATTTAATCGTAATTGGAACGGATGTCACAGCAAATTACACACTCGAAGTTTGGATCAAATAGGAGTGGGCAATTGCAGTGTTAAAGGATTTACAATAGTCTATGTTAAATTTTACGATTCTTAACTAACCTATTTAACCTAAACAACAATATTGATACAACTGTAATGAACGCTCCGATCCATAAAACTGGTAAAATACTATCTGGAATTAATGAAACTCCATAAACAAAAAGAAAAGAAAAGCCTATAATAACAAACGAAAAAATTATTGCTGTTAAATTAATTTTCAGCCAAATTATGAGTTTAGAATTTTCTTCATTAAACTTTTTTTGAACCAGTAAGAAAATAAACAAAGCATTTGCTATTAAGAGTGACCAAATTGGGAATGCAACCTGAAATGGAATCCAAGTTTCAATATAAGACAATGTTAGTTGAGACAAAAGACTAAATAAAATTATGATAATTGCCCCATAATTTTGTGCAATCCAATTTTGAATATTTTTCTTTTGACCAATTAAGTTCATATAAGCGAAATATACAGATAAAAGAATATTGGTGTCAATGTTTTCAAATTCTATTTAAGTTTTTTACTATTAAATTTTGTTGCTTAGAAGAAGTTGAATTTTATTCCACTTTCACAAAATCCGTTCCGCTTCTGCCAAAGGTTTCCGGTGAATACATTTCTTCGGCTTTGGCAGGCGGTGCAACAAAATTGCCAAGCGTGGTGGCTCTGACCACATATTTATATTCCCAAACGCCCGGATTCAAAAGTGCACAGAAAGCTTCTGTCCGATTGTCGCGCAGATTTTGATGCTCAAACCAGTTCCAGAAAGTCGTTTTTTTATCAGCCGTCGAACTTGAATTTGCCAATTCGGGATTGATAGTTTCAAATCCGGCAGGTAAATAATCAACCAGAGCAACATGATAACGATTACTCTGATTAACCATCTGAACTTTGATGCGAACTCGCGAACCGGCTTTGATAGTCCAGTTTCCGTCAGTATTTCGTTTAACATCACTTGGATCATCAACGGCTTCATAACTTCGCGTGACCTCAAAACCGTAATCTGCCGAAGGTAAATTTAGATTCTTTGGCGCGTATTTTAAGCCGATTCGATAATACAGACGACCTGCTCCCTGTTTATCCAAAATCAAATTTTGTGCAGTGTTTTGTGTTTGCAGATAACTCATCGGAACATTGATAAGATTTGAATCCGTTGTGCGTCCGACAAATTTTTGTTCACCCGCATAGGCATTTCCAAGCCAAACTTTAGCGACAAAATTCGGTGTCGTTTTTTCGTAAGTCTGAAAATATTTATCAAGTGCCAGTAAAACGAACGTATTTTCCTGTGTGCTTTGCCAACGACCTTTCGTGCGATTCGCCAATAGACCGCGCACGATCTTGGGAATTAAATCAGAGGCAGAAACGCGCCCGTTAGGAAGCGTGCTATCTGTATTGGGAACACGCTCCTTCACAGTCGCGTTTCCGCCTTCGCTTTTCAAGAGTGCTTCTAAAATAATGGCATCCGCTCGTTTATCGGAACTTAATAAAACATATTCGCCATCCGTGTAATTGGTGACAAAATGAGCCTTATCCGCCGTTTCGGTGACGCGGTTGAGCAGATGTTTTTTGATAGATTCAACCTGTGTGGCTGAGTTTTTGTCATTTGCCAAAACAGACAAAATCCAGCCGATAGATTCGGGCGAAAGTTTTTCCATTCCGGCATTTAGCAATAAGAGTCGAGCCTTTGGAATGGCAACTGTATCACCCAATAAATTGCGGACAAAAAGCGCATATGCCGAAAGCGACCAACACGCTTCCTGGCTATACCATTTTGGATATTTAGATTCGATATTCGCCAAATAAATGAGCAATTTGTTGATCGTCTCTTTCGGCACTGCGTAGCCTTTCGCCTTGGCGCGGGCAAATGCGTGGGCAACGTGAACCGTTACAAACGGAAAGCTTTCGTCATCATCGCGCCAAAAACTAAATCCGCCGTCTTTATGCTGTAATTTTTGCAAACGCTCAATGTCCGACTTCATTTTTGCTTCGATAGTTGCCTTGCTCGGCATATCTTTGGCATTAAAAGCCGTCAGCACATCGCGCAGAGCCGCAACCGAAAGCATCCGTGACGAAATTTGTTCCGAACATTCAAACG
>DAORIL010000782.1:0-3055 GCA_035438525.1 Pyrinomonadaceae bacterium | reverse complement strand
ACCGAAAGCCGAAGTTTGTCGCAGTTAATTTTTCATCATAAAGATTTTTGTCCGCGCCTAAATAACTTAAAATGCTCTGCATGATTGGTAAAATCAGTTTTTCCTGTGCTTTGACAACTTCTCTGAAAATCGGTTCAACTCCGCTTTTTGCCCAAAAATCTTTTTCGTTGTAATCAGATTTTCCATCTAAATCAAAAGCCCGGCGACAGAAAACCCAGCCTTCGACCAAATCAGGATGAATTATCGTTGTTTCTTTTATGGGGAAATAGCCTTGATTAACCGAGCCGAATCGTTTGGCTTCGTATTGCAGACGCTCATTAACTGTTGTCGTTTCAAAGAGTTCAATAACTTTTTGCTCAGCATTTTCAAAGAGCTTTTCATCAATTCCATGCCCAGAAATAATTGCAAAACCGATTCCTTCCAATGCCTCGCCCAATTCTTTCGCAAATTGCCTTTTGCCAATGTCACCACCGTGAAAATATTGGCTTATATCGCATGTTTTGATTTGATATTCTTCGTCAAATTCTTCCAGATTTTCGTGTTCGGCTAACAGATATTCTTGATTCTTTTGGACTTGTTCATATTTACGAAAATCTTGATTAGCGGCAAAAATTCCTTGTTCTTGGGCAGGTTTCATAAGTTCGATTATAGAATTGCAAACCTCTAATTCACAAATTAATTTCAAAAATTAAAAGGCGATTCACAATCTTTTACAATCGCAAATCGCATCCACTAAAAACTACAAAGATTATTTTGTAAATTCTTTTAGTTAGACTCAGTCGTTTTAAGTTTTATTTTGAAACGGTAAGTGTTATTAAATGAATCTTCTTCTTTTAGAACTTCTTTAGTTTTTTTAGAAATCCAAAATTTCTGCACGGATTTATATTTTTCCGAACGATGTTCGACCGTCCAGCAGTCAACTTTTTCGCCGGCTGAAGCGTTGATCGTTTCGCTACCCGTGACAATATAATCGGCAATCTGTGCTTCACTTGAGCCCGGATCGTAAAAATTTACTTTGATGGTGCGATTTTCTTTGTAGGGGAGCATCGGGAAAATTATCAAATCCGAATGCCAATTCAGGTTATATGCGGCAAACGAGTTTTGAAAATCGGTTTCCGTTTTCTTCTTGAATTGCTCAATTCTCGGTTTAAATGCCTCAGTTGGTTGACCTTCAAAATTGACAGTTTTCTTGTCAAAATCGAATTTCAAAGTCATACCGGTTTGTTCCCAATAAGTTTCATGATAAAGAGTTGAACCGTCAGTCGCGCTCAACACCGTATAAGCTTTGTGAAATGGAATTTCAGCTTTTTCCCAAATTTGGGTTATCGCAAAAGCGGATTTTCCGTTGTATTGTTTGGCCTCAATGGTAATGTTTGCGATGAATAAATTCTCCGCGCCACTTTGTTTGGTCTTTTTGGTATAAACCAAATATGAATAATTTCCGGGTTTGATGCTTTTCAAATCCAAATCTTTGGCTTGAATGGTCATAGTTTCGGTTTTGTTTTGAGCAAATGTCGAAACAGCGAAAATTAAAATTGTTAAAAATTGAACGATGGTAATAATTGCTAAAAGTTTTTTATTTTTCATAACTTGGCAATTATCGGAGAAGAAAGATTTGATTGAAACAAAAATGTCGTGAAAGGTTAGTAAAACGGCGCGAAAGGATTTATGAAGTTTTGCCAAAACGTTCAAAGAATCTGTTTTTATAATTTCGGCTCAAAGTTATTTTTGCACCATTTTGCAAAATCAAAATATATTCGCCGTTAAAAATGGGATGAATTTCTTTAACACGAGTCAGATTAACTATGGTCGATCGATGAATACGCAGAAAAATATTTGGGTCAAGTTCAGCTTCAATAGAATTGAGCGTTTGCCGGATTAGATAAGTTTTTTGAGCGGTGTGAAGATGCAAATATTTGTCGTCAGCTTCGATCCAATCAACCGTTTCGGGTTCTAGCAGAATGATTTTCCCATTATCTTTGACAAAAATTCTTTGTAAGTGCGAAGGCTTATTTTTGTGATTTTCAATTAAAGCTGAAAATTGTTGTTTAGTTTCTACGCTGTTTTGTTGAGTAATTTGTGCTTTGGCATGCAGAACGGCTTGATGAAACCGCTGGCGCGAAAAAGGTTTGAGCAAATAATCAATCGCATGAAAATCAAAAGCCCGAATCGCATAATTATCAAACGCAGTGACGAAAATTATCTGGGGTAAAAAATCTTCTCTGATTTTCTCAAGCACATCCAAACCATTCAAAATGGGCATTTGAACGTCCAAAAAAATAAGGTCGGGACGCAGTTTTTCGATGTTTTTGACCGCTTCCAAACCGTCCGAACATTCGCCGATAACTTGAAATCCGTCGAAATCTTTGAGCAATTCGATAATTAAATCTCTTGCCAAAGATTCGTCGTCAATTACCAAAACTTTGATTGGATTATTCGCCATTTTTCTCAACAATTGTAAATTCAAAACTGAGGGGAATTGTGATGGTGACAATCATTCCTTTACCATTTTCACTATTCATTTCAAAACCAAAATCTTCCCCAAAGAGATGTTTCAATCGCGCTTTAACATTTGAAATTCCGGTTTTATTTTTCTCCGCGGCTTGGGGAAAATTATTACTATTTCCATTATCTTTAACCTGTAATTGCAATTTATCCCCAACTTTTTGGGCAATTATTTCTATTCTGCCGCCTTCTTTCATTTGCGAAATTCCGTGTTTAACTGAATTTTCGACGATCGGCTGCAAAGCCAAATGCGGCACAACTGCGTTCATTACAACTTCGTTTATATTAAAAATTACCTGAAGTTTCTCAGAAAAACGAGTTTGCTCAATTTCCAGATAAGAACGCAGAAACCGCAATTCTTCGCTTAAAAGAACCATTTGATTTTCGTTAAAATCTAGAGTCATGCGTAAAAAATCCCCGAGCTTGGCAATCATTGTTTGCGCCTGGGTCGGATTTTTCAGCACTAAAGACGAAATTGAATTGAGCGTGTTAAAAAGAAAATGTGGTTGCAGTTGCATTTTTAAGGCTTGGAGTTGAGCCTGAACGAGTT
>DAORIL010000781.1:0-3056 GCA_035438525.1 Pyrinomonadaceae bacterium | reverse complement strand
ATTCCAATCGTAAAAAGCCTGTGTAAAAGCTAGTGAAGCGTAGGCTTCCGCCAAATTTCCGTCAATCGCCAGAGCCTTTTCGGCGGCGACACGCGCTTTCGGATGAGATTCGGAAGGCGATGCCGCACCGTAAATTGCCAAAATCGTGTAAGAATCGGCGAGTCCGGCGTAGGCAAGCGCATAATTCGGATCTTTTTCAATTGCTTTTTCAAAATGCATGATGGCTTTCAAAAGATTTTCGCCCGTCCGTTTGTTCCAATAAAATCTTCCGCGCAAATAATCCTGATAAGCCGCAGCATTTTCAGTTCCGTGACGATTAAATTTCTCAAGCTCTTTTTCATTCATTCGGACAACTAACGCTTGCACAACTTTTTGGCTGATTGAATCCTGCACCGCAAAAAAATTCGTAAATTGGTCATCGAAATTCCCCGTCCAAATTGTAGCATTGTCGGAGGTTCGGACAAGTTGAACGCTCACCCGCACGCGCTCGCCAATGTGTTGAATGCGTCCGTCAAGCACAGCATCAACCTGTAATTCGCGCCCGATTTTGCTCAAATCTTCGCGGCTGTCGGCATATTTCAAAACGGAACGAGTCGGACGCACCATTATTTTTTTTAAGTTCCCAAATTTGTTTGCCAAAGCATCCGCCAAACTCACGCCCAAATATTTTTCTGTTTGTCCTTCGCTCAAATCTTCAAACGGCAAAACAGCAATCGTTTTAATTTCACTGATAGTTGACGGACTTGACTTTGGATAAAACCAATAAATTCCCAAAACAAACAGCAAAATAATCGGAATTGCTAACCATAACGATTTTAGATTTTGGATTTTGGATTTTGGATCTGGCGGCGTTTGTTCGGAATTATCAAGTAATAAACTTTCTTCCAGTATCTTATCTTCGGGAATTATCTTTTTTACCGTAGCAATGAATTGATAACCGCGATTCGGCACTGTCAGGATAAATCGAGGTTTTTTATTATCTTCGCCAAGCGTTTTTCGCAAGACAAAAATCGTCTGGGAAAGATTAGCTTCCTCGACAAAAGAATTATCCCAAACCTTGTCGATCAATTCACTTTTGGATAAAACCCGTCCTGCATTTTCAACCAAATAAATCAAAAGTTCGACTGCTTTTGGGGTCAACGGCACAAGCTCATCATCAGCACGGCGAAAAAGACGATGGCTTTTTGCGTCAAGCCGAAATTCTTCAAACTCGTAAATTCTTGATTCCGAAAGTTCAATCATTCGACTTTGAAAACTTTTGAGAAATTTTGATAACAGTTTTGAGGATTTTTGAGATTTCGTCAAGTTATTTTTGCAGCACTAAATTTCAGCTAATAAATAACATTTTCGATAAACAGGAAACTAACTATGAAAAAAACAATAATTCTAATTCTTTTACTCAAATCTTTAACAGTTTTGACACTAGCCCAAGGGTCTGCTGAGGTCGCCAAAAATGAATTTACTTTGTGGGGCGGAATTTCACCGGATTCTTCAACCTTTATCAGAGGCACCGGAAAAACTCCTGATGTGCATTTCGGCATCATCGGATTTCGCTATTCCCGGCGTTTTGATAACAACAATTTTTTCAATCTGAAATATACAACTGATGTGATCCCATTTGCGGTAATGAATTTTCCTGATATTGGTTTAAACAAACGCTCGACCAGAAAGGCATACGGAGTGGCACCGCTTGGTTTACAAATAAATTTTCGTCCGCACAAAAAATTTCAGCCGTTTGTCGGGTCCAGCGGAGGATTCTTATTCTTTGACAAAACAACCCCAAGCGTTGTCGGAGCAAAACTCGGGTTTACAGCTGATCTGGGTTTTGGGCTTGAAATCAAGCAAAAGGGCAAACCGTCTTTTACTATCGGCTACAAGTATTACCACATTTCAAACGCCGGGCGCGGAATTCAAAATCCCGGCTTTGATAACAACCTCTTTTATTTTGGCTATACCTTTTCAAAAAAAGCCTTGTGAGATTAAACCAGAAATCCGAGTGAGAATTACTTAAAGCAAAGATATATTTTTAACTTAGCTTTGCTTTAACCGTCTCACTCACCAATTTTCCATCAACGGTTTTTCCGGCTAATTTGGCGAGGGTTGCTTTCATTACTGCGCCCATATCTTTCATCGAAGCTGCGCCTGTTTCCCTGATTGCCTCTGTGACAGCATTTCCAATTTCATCTGCACTGGCGGCTTGCGGCAAATATTCTTCCAGCACGGCAAGTTCGCCTTTTTCTTTTTCGGCAAGCTCGGTGCGTCCGTTATTGGTGAATTGTTCAATAGAATCTTTGCGCTGTTTAACTAACGAATTCAAAATTTTCATAATTTCTTCATCAGTCAAAACCGAACCGACACCACGTTTATTTTCTTCGTTCATCAAAGCGGCTTTGACCATTCGCAAAGTTCCCAAACGGTTTGCATCTTTGGCTTTCATCGCTGCTGTCATATCGCTGACAATTTTATCTTTTAAACTCATAACTTTTTAAGTCTAATGTCTCAGGTCTTAAGTCTCAAGTCTCAAACTTTCATTTTTCTAATCTACCTTTTTTTGTGCTAATCTGTGTTTTCTTTTCAACAGAACTTGAGACTTTTGAGGCTTGAGGCTTGAGACTTTAAGAAATTATGAAATTACGCTGGCAATTTGGAATTATAGCGGGCATTGTTTTAATGATTTGTGCAATTTATCCGCAACTAAAAATGTGGCATTTGCGCGGTAACGATTGGCAAGGGGCTTATGCCTTCAATGATATTGACGAAGTGGCTTATGCAGGCTATTTAGGCGCACTAATGGAAGGCAGACCACGCCGCAATGACCCTTTTACCGGACGCGATGATACGCCCGAGCATAAACAAGAAGAATCCTTGTTTTCAATTCAATTTGTTGCACCATATTCCGTTGCTATCCCTGCCCGGATCTTAGGGGTTTCGGTCAATACGGCAATGTGGGTGTCAGGCGGAGTTGCCGCTTTTATTGCCGGATTAGCCTTGTTTTGGCTGATTGGCAAAATGACGGATGATTCGATCTACGCAATGGCAGGAGCAATTGTAGTTGT
>DAORIL010000780.1:0-3057 GCA_035438525.1 Pyrinomonadaceae bacterium | reverse complement strand
AAATAATCCTAAAAGCGGATTTCGTTCTTCTTTTTCGCATGAAAATGAAGTTGCTGAACCAAATTATTATCGGGTTAAACTTGATGACGACAACATTTTAGCTGAATTGACAACGACAACAAGAGTTGGATTTCATCAATACACTTTTCCCCAAAGTGACAATTCTCATATCATTTTGGATTTAATTCACGGGATTTATGATTACAGCGACAAAACCGTTTGGACTTTTGTTCGGGTTGAAAATGATCACACGGTCGTTGGTTATCGGCAGACAAACGGTTGGGCGCGGACGCGAACGGTTTATTTTGCGATGGAATTTTCTAAACCTTTTACTGATTACGGATTTAAGAAGTTTGAAAATGAAGCATATAAAGGATTTTGGCGAAAATTTGACCAAAACAAAAACTTTCCCGAAATGGCGGGGAAACAAATCCGGGCTTATTTTAATTTCAAAACCGCTAGGGACGAAAAAATTAAAGTTAAATTTGCCATTTCACCTGTTTCGACCAATGGGGCTTTAAATAATTTACGAACTGAAACACCGAATTGGGATTTTGAAAAAGTAAAAAAAGACGGTCAAACAGCATGGAATCATGAGCTTGGTAAAATTGCCGTAACCGCTGAAAAGAAAGATGATTTGGTAAACTTTTACACGGCGTTGTATCACACTTTTCTTTCGCCTACCGTTTATATGGATGCTGATGGAGGTTATAAAGGTTTAGACCAAAATGTCCATCAGGCAAAAGGATTTACAAATTACACTACCTTTTCCTTGTGGGATACATATCGTGCCCTTCATCCTTTGTTCAATATTATCCAGCCCACAAGAAATCGGGATATGATTCGCTCAATGCAAGCTCATTATGATCAAAGTGTTCATAAAATGCTGCCTGTTTGGTCGCATTACGCCAATGAAAATTGGTGTATGATTGGCTATCATTCGGTTTCGGTTCTTGCCGATGCGATTATCAAAGGAAATTTGGTTGGTATAGAGGCAAACAAAGCCCTTGAAGCCGCCGTTGAAACAGCCAGACATAAAAATTACGACGGTTTAGAATTTTATATGTCGCTCGGATATGTTCCCGAAGACAAAAACTCTTCTTCGGTTTCTAAAACTCTCGAATATGCATACGATGATTGGGCGATCGCACAAATGGCGAAAAAGTTAAACAAGACAGATATTTACAAGGAGTTTATTAAGCGTTCAGAAAACTGGAAAAATGTTTATGATAGCTCCGTAGGTTTTATGCGCCCCAAAATGAATAATGGGAAATTTGGAGAAAATTTTGATCCCCTCAAAACTGAAGGACAAGGATTTATCGAAGGAAATTCGTGGAATTACAGTTTGTATGTTCCACATAATCCGACGGAAATGATAAAAATTATGGGCGGAAAAGCAAAGTTTGCCGCCCATTTGGACGAACTTTTTTCAATGCACTTGCCTGACGAATTTTTCGCTGAAACCGAAGATATAACCCGTGATGGAATTATCGGGAATTATATTCACGGCAACGAACCTTCGCATCACGTTGCCTATCTTTATAATTGGACTGACCAGCCTTGGAAAACCCAGGAGCGGGTCAGGATGATCTTGAATCATCAATATCATCCTACTCCCGATGGACTTGGCGGAAATGATGATTGCGGTCAAATGTCTGCCTGGTATCTTTTTTCTTCTTTAGGCTTTTATCCCGTATCTCCTGGTTCAGATCAATATTCAGTGGGTAGTCCGGCGATAAAAACTGCTGTTCTTAAATTTGAATCGGGTAAAACATTGACAATTGAAGCTAAAAATCAAAGCCAAAAAAATGTTTATGTCGAAAAGATTTTAGTTAATGGAAAAGAAATAAATCGACAATATTTAACTCACGCTGAAATTGTAAATGGTGGTAAAATTACATTTTTCATGAGTGAAAAACCTAAAAAATAAAAAATAAAAATTGAACTATGCCTAGAAATCCTGAATTAGATAAATTGTTACGCGAAGTTGATTCTTTAACGAGTTCAACCCCGCAAACTGAAGAGACACAAGAGGTTGAAGAAGTTTCGCAACCAACTCCGGCCAAAAAGGGTTCATCGTTTTTAGATGCTGTTGGTGGCTTTTTCATTTCCAAAGTTGAAGAGGAAGAAACACACCAACAAGTTGACACTCCTCCGCCAACTCCAAATACGGTTGCCGAAGTGGCAGAGTCTGTTCCACCGCCCCAATTCACTCAGTCAAGCACGAGCACTGATTACTCAAATCGTCCTTTTGCAGATATTTACAAAGAGGCAAGAGTTGACGAATCATCTTTTACTGTTGATAAACTATTTTCATTGTTACAAGACCCCAGTTTAAAAGATCAACCCCTTTCAACCAAGACTTTAGTTTTAAAAATGGCTTTAAAAGCCCAAAATGTTGAACCAACCGTGCCTGTAACTGATGCAGTTACCAGAGATAGAGCCTTAGATGCTTATCAAAAGATGCTCAACACTTTGGCGGCTCAAACCGAAACTGAAAATTCCCAAAAAATTCAGCAGATCAACGATGAAGTCAGAAAATATCTGGAAGCAAAAAATGCAGAAATGGATGCGTTGCGGACTCAAACCGCCGAAATTAAACGCCAAGCCGAATCATTTGCTTCCCGCCGTTTGCAAGAAGAACAACGGCTGGCAGAAATCATTTTGCCGCTTTTGGAAGGTCAGCCAAATCCCGTAAGTGTTGGAAATAAAGTTGATTAAGTATGATAAATAATAACGATTGGCTCCAAAATGTAAATCAAAAACTATCATCAAATGGTTTTAGTCCACTCGCTGCAGAAAAATATCAGTCGCAAGGATTCAAATATGTTGCCAGACGTTCTCGGTTTGAAATTACTAAATTTGGGATGGCTGAAACTTTTTTTACTTTCGCCGAAATTCCGAATTTAACAAGGGAAATTTTGATGCAATATTCAAATACATCTTTCAAATTTTCTAATAATAATCGAAGTTTCCCTCTCCCTAACGGCTTTTTTGTTTCAACATTTTGTTATGCCGTTGCAATTACCGCCAATTTGGATATTCAATTGGCTCAAT
>DAORIL010000779.1:0-3057 GCA_035438525.1 Pyrinomonadaceae bacterium | reverse complement strand
CCAAAATTAAGTTTTAAACAAAAGATCTTGTGCGGAATTTGGCTGACGGCTTGCACTTATCCAATTGTAGTTTTGGTTTTGCCGCCGCTTTTAGGCTCAATTTCGTGGACTCTTTATTTAATTGTGGCTGAATCTTTCGCGCATTTTGGCGAATGCGTTATCTTTTGGCTAGCCTTTCGCGGACGCGAAGATTTTGAAACTAACGATTGGATTCGATGCTTTATTGCTATTTTGTTAGCTAACTTCGCTTCCTATTCCATCGGAGAAGTTTTAAACTCAGTTCGATGGTTCGGGTTATTTTAGTAGTTACTGTAAATAACTCGTGCGTTTAATTCTTTATGAATTGCCCTTAGTTTCAACTAAGGGACTGTAATTATTGAAATAGATGACTTTAGTCAAATCTATTGAAAATTATCAATCATCTTATTTGCTTCAGCTAAAGCAAGTCGGAATTTGGTTTATTTTTATCAATTCGGCTCAAGCCTAATGTTTGTTGTATTTCGAGTTCCACCGACTAAAGCTCGGTGGCAATTCATATAGGCGAGTCGCGAATTATTTACAGCAACTTTTAATATGAAAAAATTTACGATTTTATTTACAATTTTAGTTTTTTCGACAATAGTTTTCGCGCAAACGAAATATGATACTTACGGCAATGCGCGTTTTGGTTATTCGATTTCTTATCCTTCAAACTTAATTCCCAAAGGCGAAGCAGAAAACGGCGATGGACAAGTTTTTGAAGCTAAGGATAAGAGTGCCAAATTAACTGTTTGGGGCAGCAATAATGCGCTGGATCAGAGCCTTAAAGAAATTTATAACGGAGATTTGAAAGAATACGGAAAAGCCGTAACTTATAAGTCGCTCGGAGCAAATTCGTATGTTATTTCCGGCAAACGAAACGGCAAAATTTTCTATCAAAAAACGATTAAAAGTGCTGACGATGTTTATTTCACCTTTATCCTTGAGTATTCTGAAAACAAACGTGCAACTTACGACAAGGCTGTTACGCAAATTGTAAAATCATTCAAATAATCTAATGAATTTGAGAATTACGGAAATTTTCCTCTCAATTCAAGGGGAATCTTCTCATGCCGGTCGCCCGTGTGCTTTTGTGCGTCTGACAGGCTGCCCGATGCGTTGTGTTTGGTGCGATTCGGAATACACATTTACAGGCGGAACGCGGATGAGTTTCGACGAGATTTTGGCAAAACTGCAAGATTTTAATTGCAATTTGGTTGAAATAACAGGCGGCGAACCGTTGGCGCAAAAAAACGTATTTCCATTTATCACAACGCTTTGTGATTTAGGCTATGAAGTTTTGATCGAAACGGGCGGCTATGTTTCCACCGAAAAAGTTGATAACCGTGCAAAAATTATTTTAGACGTAAAATGCCCCAAATCGGGCGAAGCAGAACGCAATCATTGGGCAAATTTGGAAAGATTAAATCCCGAAAAGGACGAGGTAAAATTTGTCATTGCCGATTTGGAAGATTGGCAATTTGCCAAGGAAATTATTGAAAAATACGATTTATCGAATCGCACTAAAGAGATTCTTATTTCGCCCGTTTTCGGCATTGAAAATCTCGCAGAAATTGCTGAAACTATTGCCCGAAGTAATCTAAAAGTTCGTCTAAATTTGCAATTGCACAAGTATATTTGGGGCGCAGATATTCATGGTGTTTGAGAATAATTTGGAGAATTTATGACTCATTATCAAAAGCTTGCTACGATGATTTTTCGGATTATTGGGGTAATTTCCTTTATTGCAGGCTTATTATTGTTTTTATCCTCTATATCCCTTTCTGCGGGTATGATAAATGTGTTTTCTATTTTTACGATTTTTGCGCCTCATCTAATTGGTGGATTTCTTTTATTTGTGTCAAGTAAAGTTTTGGCGAAATTAGTTTGTTTTGATTTAGATGAAAAATAAAAACTCAGCAATCGTTTTAGTAAGTGGTGGAATGGATTCGTGCGTCACGGCGGCAATTTCCAAAAGTGAAAATTCTGCGCTTGCATTGCTCCATATTTCCTACGGACAACGCACCGAACGCCGTGAACGTCAGGCATTTAATGACATTGCAGATTTTTACGGCATTGAAAATCGGCTCGATATTTCGATTGAATATTTGGCAAAAATCGGCGGTTCAAGCTTGACCGATAAACAAATGGAAGTGACCGAAGCAAATCTTGAAAGCAAAGAAATTCCCACCAGTTACGTTCCTTTTCGTAATGCGAATATGCTTTCGATTGCGGCCAGCTGGGCAGAAGTTTTAGGCGCAAATTCGATTTATATTGGTGCAGTTGCCGAAGATTCAAGCGGTTATCCCGATTGCCGACCGGAATTTTACGAAGCGTTTGAAAAAACAATTGATGTTGGCACAAAACCTGACACTCATATCAAAATCAAAACGCCAATTATCCAACTTTCCAAAGCCGAAATTGTCAAAAAAGGGCTGGAATTAAATGCTCCATTACATCTTTCGTGGTCGTGTTATCGGAGCGAGGATCTAGCCTGCGGAACGTGTGATTCGTGCGCCTTGCGTCTGCGCGGATTTGCTCAGGCAGGTGTCCCTGATCCCATTCCATACCTATCACGGTAATAAAATTCATAAATCTCCCCCCTATTTGGGTAGGAGCAGTCATAATTCACTCATAACTACCAAAAAAGCACCTTCGTTTCTACTCAAATAGGTGGCGATTCAATCATTTAATTTTTCTATCATTTAGTTGGTGTTGAATTGTATTTATCATTCAGCCAAAACAAATTATAGGGAATTTTTATGAAAAAATTAATGCGCAATTTAGTCATCTATTTAAGTTTGATAGCGGTTTTACTGATAACAATTATTAATTCGGGGTGTTCGTTTGGAGCAGTGAAAAATCCTTTTGCAAAGGGTTACAGCTGCACAATTACGGGTGAGCCTGAGCCGATAACTTCCGAAGACTATTACCAAAGAGCTATTAAACATGCAGAACTTTCCAATAGTATTTTGACGGGAGATTTTGACTATTGTGCCGTCGCAGCTTTAAATGAATCGCTTAAACTTGACCCAAATA
>DAORIL010000778.1:0-3060 GCA_035438525.1 Pyrinomonadaceae bacterium | reverse complement strand
ATGGGGACGCAGCAGCTGGGACAGGAGGTCAAGGTCATGCGCAGCCGCCGCGGCCTGCGCCTCCTTGAGCTGAGTCTCACACTCGGCTACGTGCTCGCGAAGCTCGCCGATCTCGTCGGCAGTAGACTGCTTGGCCTGCTCCAGCCGCTGTGCCGTATCCGTCAGTTCATCCCTAACCGCCGCCAGGCTGTTCTTGGTCTGCGCCAGCTCATCGCGCAGTGCCGCTACCTCTGCTAGCAGATCCTGCTCGGCGGACTTCTGGGCCTTGGCAGTGGCTTCGAGCTGCGCCGGATACGACATTTGCTGAAAATCACAGCCGCCGCATTTTCCGAAATATTTGCAGTTAGGCACAATTCTTTCGGGTGCAGCTTCAATTACTTCAATGACTTCCGCGAAAGCCAACTTCCCTTTTTTTTCACGAAGGCGAACTTTAAGAGTATCGCCTTTAACCGCCAACGAAACGAAAATTGTCATTCCGTCAACAAATGCCAAACCGTAACCATTGGGCACGATTTTCTCGATTTTTACTACTATTTCTTCTTGTTTCAAAATTTATTTTTTATAATCTAAATCGGCTTCGGTCAAAACTTGATGGAGTGCGTCAAAATCTTCTTCATCATAAGATTCAATCTTAAACAAAACTGCAAAGCCTTTTCTGATAATAACATAACTTCTCAGCTTCAGACTTTCTCCGGTTGTTTCAACATAATTAACTGACATTCCGTCGATGGTTTCGCTTTTAATTCCGGAGGTTTGATAACCCGAAGGCATTCTTGTCAGTTTAAGTGTATCAAGCAATACTTGCAGATAACCCTGACTTGTCTTGACTGTCGGCATTGCGGATAGGTTTTCAACCGCAATTCTCAGGCTTGAATTTTCAGCCACGCTTCCCGGCAAGGATTTGTAACCACCTAAGAGCGGTGTAACACGCTTCATTGCTTGATTTAAAGCCGCTTGCTCCTTTGGATTCTTTGTTTTTATTGATGGCTGCTGGATTGCATATAATTGTTTTTCTAACTCATTATCTCCAACCAGCCAACCTAACGGAAATTCAATTTTCAGTCGAAATGAATCGTTAGTATAGGTATTTTGCTGTAATTTTCCAAGATCAACTTTGGTTTGCGAAACTGGTTTAGCTTTAGTTTTTTGGGCAAATCCGACATTGACCAAAATCACGAAACATAATATCAAGACAATGATTCTGAACAATTTACTCATTTTAACCTCACAAATAGAAAAGACTTAATCTAGGTATTCCTATTTCTAATCGCAATTTTTTCAGCAAAAGGAGGTCAAAAGTTCTTTGATAAACTTCTTTTTCCAATGTCTTTTGATAAGTGTGGAGTTCTTTTTCAGTTTCGTTCTTGAGTTTTATCAGTAAATCTTTTTCAGCATTTTCCAATAATCCATCATCAAGCATTTTTTCTAAATGTGTTAGATCTTCTTCTAATGCTTCAGCCTCGGAAAAACTTGTTTTAAGTTCCTCAAGTCGGTGCAAAACTCTTTCTAATGTTTCGGCTAATCCCTTGTTTGACTTGGATTTTATTTCAGCTAAAGCAGTGGAAATGTTAGCCAGATGATTGGCAATTGTGGCTGGCGAAAACATTGAATCATCAGAATTATTATCTAAAGTTTGATCTGCATTTTTGCCAACCTGGGTTTCAAGCCACTCTTCATATTGAGCTTCGATCTCTTCGCTGCAAAATGCCAAACTTTTAATCGTGCGCTTCTTTTTTGACTTTTCGTGGTTGTCAAAAACTTTTTCGATTCCGCGCAAAATAATGTGGAGCGGAACTTCGCGCTCTTGCCAGGTTTCAATCAACGCCCAATCCAACGGACTAAGAAAAAGATTTTTCCCGCGTCGGCGTATAAATGTTTCTTCAATTTCGGAGAAATAACTGAAATAGTTCAATGGGTTAGTGGATAGCGGATAGTAGTCAGTGGTCAACAATCAGTTATTTTCTAACTGACGACCAATCATTGACCACCGACCACTCAAATTTTGATTTTCATTCGATGCAAAGTTTTTAAATCTTCATCCGT
Source organism: Pyrinomonadaceae bacterium (assembly GCA_035438525.1). Taxonomy (GTDB): domain Bacteria; phylum Acidobacteriota; class Blastocatellia; order Pyrinomonadales; family Pyrinomonadaceae; genus JAIBCC01. The sequence goes on along the minus strand of DAORIL010000778.1, from coordinate 1,017 downwards.
TAAGTCTAATTCGACTTCTTTAAGTTCATTATCTTCAAACCGTTCCGTCAAATCTTGCAAACCGATCTCTAAGCGCAAGGTTAGATTTGGCTCATAACCAAGGACACGGAGATTTTCGATGGCTTCTAACACACGCGGAGATTTTTCGATTGCCGCATTGATAGTTTCACCGAGTTCGTGAACTGCTTTTTTGGCTTGTTCGTCAAGATTCATTTTGCGTCTGGCTAAATCCTACGAAAGATTTAATATTAAGTCAAAAAGCAGAAAGTTTTGGTTAGCTTTTTGATTGTATCAGATTAAAATTTACCTCAGTTTTAACTCCATCTCGCGACGTGTTTCCTCGCAGAACTCTGCATCATCATTGGTTTCAAAAATTTCAAAAAGTGCGTAAGGAGTTTCGCTTAAACGCCTTAATTCCCACGCTTCTTTGTCTTTACCCGAGGCACGGGAAAACCAAACTGCGTCAATATCACTTTGGATAATTTCGGCGGAGGGAAATAGTTTTTGAGCTGAGTCACCTAAATTCTGTTTTAATTTGGGCGAAAGCAAAACCCGACGCAGTGTCCAACCAAATTTGGTATAAAGTGATAAAATATCTTGAATTTGTTGAGCGGAAATCATCTTTTCCAAAGTGTAATGTAAAAATATTGTCTAATCCAGCGGATAAAGAGTAAAATCCGCATTAAATGTTTGTAAAATTTGTGGTTTAATATTGAAATAAAGCTGATGAAATTTAATAAAAATCTCCAAAATCTTCTGTTAGTTATATTTGTTTTTAGTTTGTTGGGTTTAGGTTGTTCCAAAGAAGAGCCGAAACCTGAACCAAATATTCCCAGAAGAAGCGAATATATTATGCCTGATGAAAATCGTCCGGCAAGCAATTCGGGTAATACAAATGCTAACAGCAACTCAGAAAGCAATAAAATGACCAACACATCCGAAACCAAAACGGCTAACATTGACAGAACAAATTTTAACAGCGTTTTAGAAGCAGCCTTATCCAAACGGAATTTGAAA
>DAORIL010000777.1:0-3063 GCA_035438525.1 Pyrinomonadaceae bacterium | reverse complement strand
AAAACGGGCAACATCCTGCGGATTTTCGCCGTAACTGCGGACATTGATAACCGGATTATCGGGATTATTATTGACATCAACCACTGGCGCATAAACTTGCATGACACCTAATGCACGAGCCTCTCTTCCAGTGATTTCACCTTTTCGACGAGCTAATTCGGGATTTCCGGTGGCTGCAACCGCCATATTCCATGGGAAATTTGTTGTCTCATCAAACCGCATTCCGACACCCGTTTCAAAATCAGCAGAAATCAAAAGCGGAATTTTTGCTTGTTCCTGCATCCTATTAACAAAATGAACGGTTTCATAAACCCCTCCGGCAAAAACCACGATTCCGCCAAGTTTGTTTTGGACAATATGGCGTTTTATTTCGTTAAATTCGGGGCTGTCCTGATTCCAGTAACGGGCGTTGATTCCGACATGAACAAGTTGTCCGATTTTTTCGTCAACTGTCATTTTTTTCAAAACCTTTTCCGCTTGTTTCCAGGATTTTTCCGACGGTTCAAATTTTGTTTGGGCGGAAACGACCGAATTTGGAAAAGCGGTTACTAACTGAAAATTGAATATTATTACTAGGCAAAGACTAATTATGTATCTCATTAGAAAATATTTTTTACGATTTAACTTCTTTATCTGACAATACCAAACTTACTAAAGATGCCACAATCAAGGTGGTTAAACTGCCAATAACTGCATACCAAGGGAAAGCGATTTTAGTCCCGAAATAAATATAAAGCATAACAGAAATGCTGACTGACATCGCAATTAAGGCACAAGTTTGATTAGCTTTTTTGATAAAAGTTCCGACCAAAAACACACCTAAAACCGGACCATTTATCAAAGAAGCAACTGCTAAGGCTTGATTCAAGGCCGATTGTCCGGCATCCTTAACCGCAATTGCCACAAGAATTTGAACGATTCCAACGATAACCGTCAAAATACTGGCCATTTTTAATAAATGTTTGTCAGATTTATCTTTAGCAAACGGTTTGTATAGATCATTGATTGCCGTTGCCGCGATTGAATTAAGCGAAGACGACAGCGCTGCCGCAAAAATTGCCGCGACAACTAAACCGCTTAAACCTGACGGCATATGTTTGGTGATAAAATCAGGAAAAACCTGATCGCCGCCGGTAAATGGAAATGTTGCAGCAAGTTTTGAACCTTCAATTCCGATTTGAGAATATTCCGGTGCATTAAAAGGTTGGTAATAGGCAAAAAGCAAAACTCCGATGAACAAAAAACCGATGAATTGTCCCAAAACAACTGCACCGCTTGAGAGTAATGCAAAGCTCGCCGAAGCAGGTTTATCGGTGCAAAGATAGCGTTGCACCAGATATTGGTCGGTTCCGTGCGTGGACATCGTTAAAAAACAACCCCCGATCAATCCGCCCCAAAATGTGTAGGTCTTAGTGAAATTAAGCGAAAAATCCAGGAATTGAAATTTATTATACTGACTTCCGATTTCTAGAACTTTGGAAAATCCGCCGTCAATTTGGTTCAGAATAACCCAAGCCGCCGCAATTGCTCCGCCAATGTAAATGACAAGCTGGACAACTTCGACCCAAATTACGGCTTCCATTCCGCCGTAAAATGTGAAAATTATCATTACTACGCCGAGCAGGATAATGGATAAAACGATGATTGTGTTTGGATTTGCATCCGGCACAAAAGCCACATAAACCGCGGCTAAAACAATTGCTGTCAACAATAACCTGATTCCATCGGCAATATTCCGCATTATCACGAACAATGACGAAGCCAACATTTTAACCTTTTCCCCAAACCTATCGCCCAAAAGTTGATAAACGGTAAAAAGCTCGCCTTTGAAATACATCGGAATAAAGAGCAGGGAAATCACCACCCGCCCGAGCATATAGCCGAAAACAAGTTGGAGAAATTCAAAATTTCCGTTCTTGGCAAAAGCCACACCGGGAACAGAAATAAAGGTAATCGTCGAAGTTTCCGTTGCGACGATAGACATCGCAATCGCCCACCACGGCACATTTCTATCACCGACAAAATAATCCTGTGTCGTTTCCTGCTTGCCAGAATACAAAACGCCGAACAGCGTAATGCCGATTAAATATCCGAAGATAATGATTAAGTCTAATGTTTGCATTGTTTGTTAAAAAGGATATATCCTAGCCCAAAGGCGAAACCCAAAACTATCAAGTTGTTTAATGTCTTTTTTGGTTGATTTGTCTTCTATTTCAAATGAATCACAAAAGGCTATAAAATTCTTTTTTTCTGAAAACATAAGATATTCTTTTCCAAGTTTATAATTGCTAGGTTGATTACAACGACAACTTCCAACAACCACTCCCCAAAATTCTTGTGTTTCCCCTAAATTACCTTTCCATTCTCCAATCTTGAGGAATCACTTTTTGCTTTTCAGTTTCTGAAATAGGAACATCAATAACGTCAATAATTTTTCCTATAAAGACAGAATTTGCTTTTCTAAATTCTTTTCGTAAAGATAAAACTTCAACTGTGCAAGCGTTTACACTCAGCAAACTAAAGGCGAAAATCAAGCTAAAAGCAACCATTATTTGATAAAGCTTTTTCATAAATTTACCTCAAAGTTTTCTTAACTTTTCAATCGCCTTATCCACCACAAAATCATTCTCAATCAAAACCTTTTTGGCCGTTTCAGCGTCCACTTTAGCACGAAACATGACGATTGCCACCCGTAAATCTTCACCTGCATCGTTCATTAAACTTTGAGCAGTTGCTTCATCTAAATCTGTTTCACTCATCAAAATTCGCAAGCTGCGTTCTTTTAATTTGATGTTTGAGGCTTTAACATTTGTCATCCGATTGCCTTTGACATAGCCGAGACGAATCATCGAAACGGTTGAAATCATATTCAAAACCAACTTTTGGGCTGTTCCTGCTTTCATCCGCGAAGAACCTGTAATTGCTTCGGCTCCAACAATTGGCACAATTGCAATCTCAGCAGTTTGAGTCAAAACCGAATCAGGAACACAGGCAATGCAGGCAGTAAAACAACCAAGATTTCGCGCATATTCAACTGCGCCGATGGTATAAGGGGTTCTGCCC
>DAORIL010000776.1:0-3073 GCA_035438525.1 Pyrinomonadaceae bacterium | reverse complement strand
CTCATCGGAAAGATAGATTTCGCCCGCGTCCGGCGTTTCAAGTCCGGCGACAAGTCGGAGAATCGTTGTTTTTCCGCAACCGCTGGCACCGAGCAAAACAACAAATTCACTTTTGAAAACTTCAAGCGAAATGTTGTTGAGAATCGGTTGATTGCCAAATGATTTTGAAACCTCGACTAACCGTAGAAATCCTTCTTTTTTCAAGCATCCTCCTTTTTTATTTTTCCCGCACCATTTACGAAAAAAACAAAAACTATTAGTGGTATCAGCACTACTGAAATCTGAAGCAGTGCAAGTGCAGCGACTTCACCCAACGAGGTGTTAGCGATAATCGTATAAATACGCACCGGCAGGGTGGATTCACCGGGCGGAGCAACCAATAAAGTAGTTCCCAGTTCGCCGAAGGCAAAGACGAAAATCGTCAACCAAGTTGCCGCGATTCCGGCTTTCATATTCGGGAGAACGATTTTGAAAAAAAGGCGTTGCCAACTTGCCCCGGAAACCGAAGCGGCTTCTTCCAATGAAACCGGAATCTGGCGAACACTCGCCCCGAGAATTAAAGCCGCGACGGAGGTAAAGCGGGCAAGATACGCAATGATGATTATCGCCTGACTTGTATATAACGCACTCAAAAAACCACGATTCCACAAGCCGATGATTCCAATTCCAACCACCGTGCTTGGCACGGCAAAGATAACGATGAAAGCGACATCTGCCAGCCAACTCCATCTCGTTTTGGCACGAGTGCGGGCGTAACCGAGAATCGCCGCCGGTATCACAACCAGAGTTGCACTGATGGCGGAAAGTGCCAGACTGTTAAAAATTGCATTACCCGATTCGCTTAAAATCAAGCTGATGTTTTTAACATGGACAGCTTCGGAAATAAGCACTCCGAAAGGCAAACAAACGGCTGTCAGAAAAACGGTAGCGAAAAATCCGATTGCCGCAAAACGCCAAATACTGCTGCTTAAACGAATCGCACCCGAACTACTTTTTCTACTCACCAAGGACTTTTCTCCGATTATTCTTTTTGCGATTAAGGCAACCAGAAAAGTAATTATGATAAGCGGCAAGGCTAAGGCGGTCGCCGCTCCGAAGTCATAAAGGGCGGCAAAAGCCGTAAAAACTTCGGTCGTGAAAACACGCACCCGCAACAAACCCGGAACGCCAAACTCCGCTATTGACAGCACGAAAATAATTAAAAACACCGCCGAAACTATCGGTGCAATCAGCGGCAAGGTTATCCGAAACAGAACCCGCCACGGCGGAGCGACAAGCAACGCCGCTTCTTCCATCCGTTCATCAACACTGCGAATTGCCGCTTCCGTCGCCAACATCTGAAGCGGGTAGAAACTCGTCCCCAAAATCAAAATTGCCCCCGTTAAACTGTAAGCAAAGTCGGGGTAAACTCTGCCAAACAACAAAATCCAAGATAACGCGAGAATATACGGCGGAACAACCAGCGGAACAATGAGGGCAATCCGCAGGAGATTTTTCATCGGCAGTTCCGCACGGGCAAACAAGATGCCAAGCGGAACGCCAACCAAAGTTGACATCACCGCCGCTCCGCCGCCAAGCATCGTGCTATTCAAGAGCAATTGCCGTTGTCGTTCGTCAATTAACAGCAAATGCCGATAGTTTTCAAAACTGAAATCACCCTGAGCGTTCACAAACGACAATGCCAGCATATAAAAAATCGGCAACACGCAAAGCAAAACAAACAACATTACCGCACCGCCGACTATCAAACTGCGAACTGTAAAAAAGGAAGCGACATCTGCCCTAAATATATTAATGCGACGTTTATCCATCGCTGTTTCTTGTCTTTTTAACACAAAACTATAATCCGAGAATTTCCTGAAGTCGTCGCGTAACGTCCTCAACCCGCTCTGCCGCTTTGCCGTAATCGAGAATCATCGCCTTAAGTGATGAGAGCGGCGGAATGTTTTTCGGCGGTTCAACTCCCTCCCGTAGAGGAATTTGGACGGCTTCGGATTTCGCCAAAGCTCCTTCTACTTCCGCCGAAAGAAGGTAATCAATCAGACGCTTTCCGGCTTCCGGGTGAGGTGCGTTCTTAATCAACGACAGCATATTCGGCATAATCGGAACTCCGATGCCGTCACGGTCGGGGAAAACCATCGCCACCGGTTGTTTGTTCTCGAGGGCAACATTGACATCATCCGAATCCGTTAAGCCGATTTTTACCTCGCCGCGGGCGACCATATCCCGAACCACTGAGTTGCTGGGAACGATTTTCACCTCGTTGGCTTTAAGCTGACGGAAAAATTCATCGGCTTTTTCATCGCCGAGTTCGGTATAAAGGGCGGCAACGTGGAAGGCTGTCGAACCAAAACGCGGATCGGCAATCGCTAGTTGTCCTTTCCACTTCGGATCGGTCAAGTCGAGAACGGATTTCGGTGCATCCTCTGCTTTGACCAGATTCGTGTTATAGACAATCACGCGGGAACGGGCGGAAAATCCAGTCCAAAAACCGTTCGCATCTTTGAAATTTGCCGGAATTCCGTCTGCCGCCGGTGATTTATACGGTGCAAGAACATCGTTTTTCTTTAAGACGAGTGTTCGCACCGGCTCATTCGACCAGAAAACATCGGCTTGCGGACGATTCTTCTCAGCCAATAGTTTGTTGGCAAGTCCGGTTGATTTTGTTTCCTCGGTATCGTAAACAACATTCACCTTAACGCCGTTTCGTTTTTCATAATCACGCAAAATCGGTTCTGAAAAAACGCGGTCGGTCGAAACATAAATCGTTACTTCCGTCTCTGTTTTAGCGGCAGAATTGTTGGCTGCAACGGTTGAATTATCGCTCAATTTCGGTGTGCCGCACGAAGCAATCAGAAGTGCCACACCGATTGAAAGAAAAGAAGCTATGTATTTTTTAAACTTAATAAATTGTTTCACCTGCATAACCTCTTCTATTTTGCTGTCACGCTCAAATCATCGAAATATGTAACAGAATCGGCTTTTGTCCAGAGACCGATTTTGCCGGCATCTTTGAAGGTTTCATCCTCGACTTCAAAAAGTTTGGTGTCGTTGAAATAAATTTCCGCGAGTT